>CAZBDS010000001.1:0-12475 GCA_964490735.1 uncultured Acutalibacter sp.
CATACAGCCTCCCCGGTGCCTTCGGATTCTCAGGCATCTTCTCTTCCTCGCCGTGATGGTATACATCACTGTTGCCTTCTAGCAACTGCAACGGGTTGGTATTGATGGTATACAGCTCGATGGGGACGGCAACGTAGGGGTACGCGCTGGCGTCGACAGTATACTCGGCGTAGTTCGGGCAGGCGATGAACGCGTATTTGCCGGAATTGGCCGCAGAGGAGAGGGCGTCTGCAATCAGCTGGTCGCGGGCCGCCTGATCGGCTTCACCGCTGCCGGCAGGCCAATCGGCCACGGGTTCCCAGCGGTCGCCGGTCTTCACGCCCAGCTTCCAGCCCAGGAAGTCCTTTTCATTGGGAGACTCGGGCAGGGCCTTCATCAGGGAAACCGTCGCGCCGGATACGGGCTCGGTGGCGCCGTCCAGATAGAACTGGAAGCCCTTGCCGTCCAGACCGGACACATAGGAGAGCAGATCCGCCTCGGTGGTGATATTCCCCTCGGTAGCATTCAGCTGCATGGGCTCTTCCACTTTGGTAATGACTCCGCCGCCCACGTTCTCGGCGCCCTGCTTGATGTGGAAATAGGCCTTACTGGCCGCCACGCCCTCGGGCTGGCTGATTACCGCGTTTCCGCTGCTGTCCACCACATCGGGCAGGACGATCTCCAGACGTCCGGTAACGATCCAGGAACTGGCACGATCAACCGGATTACTGCTATAGGCCTTATTATAAGCCTTTTCCCACTCGCCGTCAATATACTTTTGGTCAATTTTTTGCAGAATCAACTCATCGTCTGTTCCAACATTGATATACAGGTCGGAATCTGTCTTACCGAGCACCAGTGTATTCCCCGTAGAGCTCACCACGGTGATGGTTCCGGGGAAGTAGGCTTTCGCCTCGGCCAGGGTCGCATTGAACGGAAGCTCAATGGGATCTCCGGAAGAGGAGCCCTTGCCGGAAGGAATTGCCAAATAGTTGCCGCGGTAGGTCTGAGTTTCAGCGTTGAAGGGCAGATCCCTGGTAATGGGACAAGGATCGCTTTCCAGGCCGTCGCGCTGGCGGGTGATGTAGGCCAGGCCGCCTTCCACAGGCAGATAGAAATCCAACAGGTGCTTGGTGACGGCGTCGCCGTTTTTGGGTTCCTCGTAAGTAAAGGTACCCACCAGAGAATACTTGTTGGCGTTGTTGCCCATGGCGTAAACGCGGACGGTATCGCCCTCGTGCAGCGCGTCTTCCAGATCTGGGTTCTTCTGCTGGATATTGAGGTAGTCAGGCGTTGCGCCATTTTCATTGACGACCTTCAGGAAGAGGCCGTCCTCCGCGACGGGCTGGGACTTATATCCGATGCTGCCCTGAGCGGAGTATCTCTTGCCCTCGACGATGATAGAGGCTTCCACCGTGACGGAGGTCGCTTCGCCCATGGTCACCTTGACGGAGGTCTTGTCGGGCTCCTGCTCTTCCAGCGTTACGGTTCCCAGAACATTGGCGGGCCAGGAGCTCTTCTTCTCCCACACGGTGCCCGTGGTATTGAAGGCGGGGATCTTTGCGGGATCGGTGATCTCGCTGCCGTAATCGTCCAGGAACTTCATGGTCAGGACGCCGGATTTCTCCTTTTCGGGATCCTGCAGGACCACGTCGTCCACCTTCAGGAACCGGAACTGAAGATCTTCGTCGGCGATCCCGTGCTTCATGGACACTGTGCAGGTGCCTTCGACGCTGCCCGCCTGGGCAATGATCACGTAACGGCCCTGAGACGCGCTGCTCATCAGAGACAGCTCGCCCTGCTGGTCGATGGACATGCCTTCGGGCCTGGTCTGAATGCTCCAGCCCACGGGGTAATTGTCCATGACTTCGCCGTGCTGATCGTAGACTGTGGCCTTAAAGACGGCCTTGGCCACACCGGGCGTACCGTCCGCGTTCATCACGGGGATCACCATCTGGCGGTCCAGCGCCGTGCCGGTCACGCCGGAGACGGGCTCGACCTTGATCCAGGCGGGTTCAGACTCTTCCAGAGTGCTCTCCACCCGAACGGTGGTTTCTCCGCTGTAGGTGCCGCTTCCGCTGGTAGCGCTGCCCTTCACCTTAAGGGACGTGGCATCGCCCACGGTCAGGACGCCGTTGTCGATGTTGGGTTCGGTAGTCACTTCGGCAGGAGCAAGCACCTCGGGAGGATTGCTGTAAACAGTATCGTCCGTGGCGTCTCCCACGTAGCTTCCGTAAGAATCCACATAATAGGAGGTAAGCTTTACGCCATCGGCCACCTGCTCCGGCTTTACGGATTCGGGCAGGATCTTCAGCCCGCCGACCACGGAATATTCCTGGCCGGTGATATTCAAGGTCACGCTTTCCGACTTGCCGGTGCCGTCCACCGTGACGGTCAGCTCGGGATTGCAGGAAGCCGCGGTATTGTAAACGGTGACATTGCCGTTGCGGTCCACCTCTACGCCGGTGGCGTAGGGGTCGATAGACCAGATCAGCATCAGGCCGGACATGGTGGCGCCGAACTGATCCTTCACCACCGCGTTGTACTGGGCGGTGCCGGGAGCGGTAATGCTGTTGCCCGCGGCGTCCAGACGGGTGATGACGATCTTGTCGATAGCAGGCGTCTCGTCGGAAACCGCGATCGCCTTGGAGTCGCTGGCGGTGCCGCTGACGGCAGTCACGTGGAACTCCTGAGTCTTGTCGTCCAGGATTACCATACCATTGGCGGAAACGGTGGTCAGACCGTCGTCTCCGGCGGTATCCTGATCGGAATTGAGAGACCAGGTGATGGGCGCGCCGGGAATCACCTGTCCGTATTGGTCGGTGACCTCAGCCACGAGCTTGGGATCTTTCCGGCTGACGGCGGTAGAGGTGATGGTCAGGCTGCGGGCCTGAGAGGCCGCACGGCCGGCGTACACGTCCAGTGAATCCGCCGCGCTGTCCCCATCCAGGTCTGCCGTGGCGGAAACCGTCCGGTTGCCCACGGCGGAGCCGGGCAGGATCTCCAGCACGCCTCTGCCGGTGCCGGCTGTGGCGCCGGCCCAGGTAAGGGTAATGTCTCCGGTGGTCCCGTCGCTCACCCGGCTGGTGAAGTCGGTGCCGAACTCGCCGTATACCTTATAGTATACGGGCACCTCCACAGACGCCGCCCCGTTCTCCGGAATGATCACGGAGCTCTGGGCGTTCAGATCCAGGGCGCCGATGCGTTCTTCGTCCAGCGTCCGGGTGCTGAGCGTCATGGTCTCCTGGGCCGCGGGGATTTCGGGAACCTCCGCCTGTACGTCGAAGGAATCGCTGAACTCAGGATCCAGCAGTGTCAGCTTGCCGCTGGGAGAAACTGTCAGCTTGTCGTCGATGCCGGTACTGAGCAGCGTCCAGATGGGCGCCGTGTCAGCGGGCTGGGCAATCTTGGTGCCGTACTGGTCATAGTAATCCGCTTTCAGCTGGAAGCTTTCATTTCTGGCAAGCTTGGGCACCAGCGTGGGATTGATGGCAATGCTGGCAAGGCGGCTTTCCTCCCGGAGCAGATCCACCAGGGCATAGCCCACCACGCCGCTGTTGCGGTCGGTGGCTTTCACCCTGACGTTCTGCGCTTCGGAAGCCGCGGAGGTAACCACCAGCATGGCGTTGCTGTAGCCCTCGGCGCCGCTGACGGAAACGCCGGCAGCCGGCGTGTTCTCCACGCTCCAGATCAGGTGGGACAGGCTGTCCGCGGGCCGGCTGTACTGATCCAGCACCTGGGCGCTGTAGGCCACGGTCTGGTCGGCCATGGACAGGCCGGGAATGTACACGGGACCGCTGCCTGCCACACGGGACACCTGAATGGTGGTAATGCGGGACTCTTCGGAAGAGATGGCAATCACTTTCTTGACCGGCTCGTGGCCCCGCACTTCGTACTGGACGGTAAAGCTGGTCAGGTCCTTATCGTGAATGGTCAAATGTCCGGTGGAATCGATTTCAATGGTGCTTTCTCCGCTTTCGGGGGACAGGATCTTCCACTCGTCCTTCAGCGGCACATAGCCCTTGATCTCCCCGCCGAACTGGTCGTAATACAAAGCGTGCAGGGTGGTATCCCGGTCTCTGTGCACGACAGATTCCAGAATGCCCAAGCTGGCCAGCTCGGTACCGGCGGAGTGGTCACGCTCCAGGTCGAACTGAGCGCTGCCGCCTACGCGGGAAGCGTAATCGTGCAGCCGGAGGGTGACCCCGGAGGCCTCTTCCGCCATGGCCGGGACGGTCACGGTGCAAGTGGAGCCGTCTTCGCCGGGAGTGAAGGTGACGCCCTCGGGCGCGCCGATCAGCTCCCAAACCGCCGTGGCGGGGATCTCGAAGGCCTTGCCGTACTGATCCTTGCCGGCCGCGGTGAACTCCAGGGTAATGGCCTTGTCGCTCTGGATCGCGCCCTTGGCGGGTCCGGTGACCTCGATGGAGGCCAGCTGGGCGGCGCCGCCGCGGGTGATCGTGACAGTTTCCGTATAGGTCTTGGGATTACCGCCCTCGTCCAGCTGGTCGGGATCGGTGACCGTAATGGTAAAGGTCACAGCCTCCGTATCGGCCGGAATGCCGGTGATCGTTCTGCTCGCCTCATTATAGCCGGGAGCGGCGGCTTCCGGATCCGCGGCGGGCGTGAGGACAATGGTCTCGGGATCCACGGTGACCGTGGCGTTCCCGGACAGCTCCATTTCGGAGCCGTACTGATCCTTGCCCTTCACGTTCAGCGGGATATCGATGGGCGTATCGTCTTCCCCGGGTTCGAACTGAGCGGGCTTGACGATAATGCCGCTGAGCGCGGAGGCCTCGCGGGCCACGGAGAAGGTAGCCGTGCCGAACTCCTTGGAAAGGGTATCCTGCGCCATGATGGTGATGGGGCCGGCCGTAACGGCGGTCCTGCTCACCTTGACCACGGCGGTGCGGGTAGTCTCGTTGACTTCCAGGGTCACACCCTGGGGCGCGCCGGACAGGCTCCAGGCAAACACGGGGTTGTCCACATTCTTCCAGGTGACCTGGAAGTGGGCCTCGGCGGGAGCGCTGCCGCTGGGCACCGTGATGGGCCCATTGATCTCGCCTGCGGACAGAACGCGCTCCACGGTGACGGAGGGCGTCAGGTCGGGCAGGGCCGCGCTGCGGTCGAAGCTGCCGGAATCCTGGAACGCTCCGGCGGTGGCCTTCACGGTAACGTTCAGCGCGTCGTGGAACACCAGCAGGCCGCCGGTAGACACGGTGGGCTCTACGGCCGTCGCCGCCTCGGGATCCATATTCTTCCCGGTGATCTCAAAGAGAGGCATGACGCCGTCGGGCTTGGAGATCTCCGCGCCGTACTGATCCAAATATTTGACGATCAGCTGGATCTGGTTGGTGTCGGTGCTTCCGGCCTCCAGCTTAATGCCGCTGAGCACGGAGGCGCGGCGGGCAAAGCTGAGCGGGTTCGCGAGACGGCCTTCCTTAATGGCCTCGTCGGGCTTGTCGCTGGGCCGCTTGGTGGTGGCGATGATATCCACGTTGTCGTAGTCGATGCCGCGGCTGGTCACCTCCAGCACACCGGTGCTGCGGTTGATCTCGATGCCGGTAAGCTCGGGAGACATGCTCCACTCCACGTCCCGTTCCATGACGTTTCCGCCCTGATCCAGAACGGTGGCCTCAAAGCCGTAGTAATCCTCTCCGCCGGTGGGGATATAGATTACGCCGTGGCCCTTCAAGCGGACCACGAGAACGCTGTCCGGTACGGGGTTGTTGATATCGTAATTCTCATCGCGGTCCAGCACGGCCTGGACGGGCTCCATGCCTTCCACTGTCAGCTTAACGGTTACAGAGGCAGCGTTGGAGGGAACGTGCAGGACGTTCTGATGCGGATCGGGGAAGCTGGCCTTGTCTTCGCTGGCAGTCTCTCCCTCCTCCAAAGGCAGGTCGGTCTGGTTGACGATCTCCCAGGTGACCTTCTCGGGATCGGGGGCGGTCAGGAGATTTCCGTACTGGTCGGTGTACTTCACACCCAGCGTCAGCACGGCGGTCTGGCCCTTTACGGACTTGGGCAGCTTCTTGCTGAGGATCTCCACCTGGCTGAGGTAGGGATCGGGCTCCACCAGGGAGATCAGCTTCTGGCCGCGGATCTTGGCGCCGTCGTCACCGGTAAGCTCTACGGTGACCAGGCATTCCTGGGGCTCCGCGCTCTGGGGGAACAGGACCTGGGCGTCCTTCCGGTTGTTTCCGTTGCCAAAGCGGCCCACCTCTGTGGTCCACTTGTAGGCGCCGGCCATCAAGGACTGCCCGCCGTACTGGTCGCGCACGGTGCTGATGAAGTTGACCGGCACCTCGGCGCTCTCCGAAACGGTGATCCTGTCAGTATCGGGATCGGTGACGACTTCCAGATAAGAAGGCTTGGCCTGTTCTTCGCCCACCCGAATGGTCTTGGTGGACTCGGGCAGCGCGCTGGTTCCCAGAGAGGGGTAGACAGTGACCTTGACCCACTCGGCGTCGCCAGAGCTGAGGCTGCCGCTCATGATGTCCAGAGTGGGAGCCTCGGGCTCGCCGGTGCTGAGCTCGCGGAGCTGATAGTCCGCCAGCGACCAGGTCGCGAAGGCCTCGCTCTCGCTTACAGTCATTGCCACGCCGTACTGATCCTTCCAGATCAGCTCCAGCTTGGTAGTGGCATGAGGCGCCACCAAGTCGTTCTTAATCTCCACGGAACGGGCGACCGAGGTCTGACGGTCCAGATCCAGAACGGTCTGGCCGTACTTGCCGCTGCCGATATCCGTGGCGGTGATGGTGACAGGCCCGCGGGCGGCTGTGCTGTCCACGGTGACCACGCCCAGAGAGCTGATGGTCACGCCGGCAGGCTCGTCCTCCACCTTCCAGGCGCAGCTGCGGCCCAGAAGAATGGCGTTGTTCTGATCCAGCACCTTCACCTTGTAGAGCACGGTGGGAGGCGTCTGGCCCAGAAGCGGCACGCTTACGCTGCCGCTGCCCTCGGCCCGGTAAACCTCCACGCGGGTGACCACCTGCTGGATCGTTTCGTCCACGGTGACCACGGTGGCTGCGGATTCCTTCCCGCCGCCAATGACTTTGACCGTCACGGTGTCGGCGGTGCCGGGGGACAAAATGCCGTCGGCGGTAAGATAGGCGCTGACCTGCTCGCCTGCGGCGGCAGTATGGGTCTCGCTCAGCAGGACCCAGCGCGCGTCAGAGGGAGGCGCGATGGGATTGCCGAACTGATCGGTAAAGCTGGCGTTGAGCTGCACGGCGGTTCTGGGGACACGGGTGCTGACCACCTCGATGGTCTCCAGGCGGGGCTCCTCTTTGACGAACTCCACAGAGCCCAGACCGGGCACATCGCCCACTGTGACGGTAACGCCCACAACGGCAGGCTCGGCAGTGCTGCCGGCAGTGACTGTGCCGGTGTTCTCGTCCAGGCTGTAACCCGCGGGCAGCGCAGAGGTGGCGGACCAGGCCACGGTCTCGGTGGTCACGGGCCACAGGCTGCCAAACTGGTCCTTGGCCACGTAGCCAAAGCCGGTGGTGGTGTCGGTGCCGTCCGCGTGGAGCGCAACGGTGCCGCTGCCCAGGTGGTAAACCTCCACCGTGGACAGAACCTTATCGTAGTCGGGATCGTTGTCGTCGATGACCTGCACGTCGTCTTTCTGATCCTGGCAGTTGGACCCGTAGCGGACCCGCACGCCGATGGTTCCGGCGCCGTAATGGTCCAGAGTCAGATAACCGCCGGTAGTCAGAACCGCTTTGGCGGGATCGGCCGATTCGTCCGTCAGGGACCAAACCGCTGTGGCGGGAGCCGCGATGGGCTCTCCGTACTGATCCGTATAGGAGGCGTTCAGCAGGGTGGTGTCGTTATCCCTTACTTTTTCGGTAGTGATCTTCACATTGGTGACATAGCCTGCGCCGTGCACCAGGGTAAAGGTGTCGTCGCCGAACACGCCGGTCGCCGTATCCATGGCGGTAATGCGGATATTGGAGGCCGCCGCGGCCGCCGCGGGAACGGTGACCACGCCGCCGGATACCTGCACGCCCTCGGGGGCGCCGGCCAGGCTCCAGGTCAGGGCGGGGTGGATCTCCTCGCCGAACTGGTTCTTTACCACGGCCCGGAACGTCACCGTTACGGGGGCGTCGGGCAGGACCTCAATGTTGCCGGAACCGGACACACGCTGCACTTCAATGGTGGTGGTGCGGCTGTCCGCGTCGGTGCCGCCGGTGATCCGGGCCGCCGCGAACAGCTGCCTGGAGGCTTCGGCCTGATCGGTGACCACGGCTTTCACGTCGGCATAGGTGCTGCCCTTCAGATCCAGCACGTACCTGCCGGCCGTATCCTCCACGGTCGGGGTCTCGCTGCCGCCCTCATAGGCGCCTACAGTCCACACGGGATCGCTGAGCCCGGCAGGCTTGCCGGACAGCTTGTTGCCGTACTGGTCGTAATACGTAAGGTAGATCTCGCCCTTGCCGTTCTTTACGGCCTGGGGCTCAATACTGATGGAATCCGCATACAGATCCTCTGCATACTTCACATCTACCCGGGCGCTGCCGCTGATGTACGTGCCGGCCTGGGTCAGGGTGGCCTTTACGCCGTCGGCGGGCTTGGCTCCGGGAGCCACCGCCAGCCTGGCGGTACCGTCGGCCTGGGGCTCCAGGGTTACGCCCACGCCCTGGCCGGACAGGGTCCAGTAGGTATTGTCGTAGGACGTCATTTCGTTGCCGTACTGGTCTTCCACATAGGCTTCGAAGTAGACATAGGCAGGCTGGGCGCTTTCACCCAGCGCGGGGATCTCCACGGACTGCACGCCGTCTCTGACGCTTACCGTGATCTTGTCCACCCTGGGTTCGCCGCCGGGACGCAGCTGCCGGACCACGGTTTTGCCGCCCAAGGCCACCTCCACCGAAACGAGTTCGGTGTCGGTACCGTAGGTCAGCTGGTCGCCGCTGATGCTGGCAGTGCCCACGGTGGGCTGCACCACAGTATAGATGGGCGTGCCCAGGCCGTTCATGGGCTGGCCGTACTGGTCGATGGCCGTAGCCTTCAGGGTGATCGCGGCCGTGCTGCTGCCCTCCGGAATGGGAGGCAGCGCCGCGGGAGTGAGCAGGATATCTGTCAGCCGGGGCAGGTCATACACCAGCATCAGGTCTGCCGTGCCTTTGATCTGCGGATGGTTCACGTCCGCCACGGCCACCCCGTAGGTGCCGGCCTCGGCGAACTTGCCGATGGTGACCACGCCGCGCTGGTTGATGGCCACGTCGCTGGGACGGCCTTCCAGGCTCCAGGCGGGAGTGATCGGGTATTCAAAGCCATACTGATCGTAGCCGGTGGCGCTGTAGCTTGCCACGGCCTTGCCGCTGGGCAGAATGACCACGGCTGCGGCTCCGCCCTGCTGTTCCACGGTGATGTGATCCAGCCTGGCCTCGCCGTCTTCCACAATCTGCAGCTCGCCTGTGCCGGTGGCCGTGCCCGCAGTGATGCGCAGCTCAATCCTGGCCTCGCCAGCGGCGTCCAGTTCTTCCTTCGTAATGGCTCCGACGGTCAGGACGCCGGTATTTTCGTCCAGCGCTACCTTCTTGACGAACCGGGAGGTAGTGTAGATCTTCTCCCACTGGGTCGGGCCTACATAGGCCATCTTCTGGCCGTATTGATCGTAATAGAGGGCCGTCAGCTGGTTGACCGAGGGCTGCTCGACGGTTTCGCCGCTTTCCGGATCGGTCACGGTCCTGCCGGGCCGCACCCGGGTCTGTAGCAGGCCCGTGGAGGTGAGCACGCTCTCCTCCTTCCGGGTGGCGAAAGAGCCTTCGCCGTATACATTGGCGTCGGTCTTCACGGCGGCGCGCACCTTGATGACGCTCTGCACGGGGGCGGCGCTGGTAACGGTCACCTTGCCGGGCTCCGTGTCGTTGTCGACCAAAATGCTTTCGTCCTTGCCCATGGCGTCCTGAATGGACCAGTCAAAGGAGGACTGCGGAAGCTTCATATCCACGCCGTACTGGTCGTAGGCGGTGGCCTCGAAGACCAGGTTATAGGTGCCCATGGTCGTACTGTCCACCATTACAGGCACAGGAACCACGGCTTCGCCGGACATGCGCTTTACGGTGACGGCCGCGGCCGCAGAGGGCCCAAGCCGCTTCACGGTCAGGGTGACAGGCTCGGAGGAAACGCCGGAAAGGGTGTCCGTGGCAGTGACCTTCAAACTGTTGAGGTCTCTGCTGTACAGGACCGTGCTGCTGCCGGGAGTTTCCTGCACGGCGCTGCCCGCAGGCGTTACGTCGGAGATTTCCCAGGTAAAGGTCCGGCCTTCGATCTCCGCGCCGTACTGATCCAGGGCCACCGCGTTGAGCTGGTAAGGCTCGGTGACCGTGGCGGTCTCGGTATAGGGGATCGCGGTATTTTTGATCTCGATGGACTTCAGCTCTCTGACCTGGCGGTACACATTGAGCAGCGCGTAGGCGGAAATGCCGTTGTCCGCGGAGATGGCGGTAACCTTAATGCCCATGGCGGTATCGGCGCCGGGCTCCACCGTTACGGTGGCCATGCCGGGAACGGACGGGTCGCCGGAAACGGACACGCCGGCGCCGGAGCCGTTCAGGGTCCAGACCACGTCGGAGCTGGTCAGGTCGATCTCCCGCTCATACTGGTCGATGAACCGGGCGCTGAACTTGACCTCGGTGGCCTTGGCCCCGTCTCCCACAGGCGCTACCATCACGTCCGCGGGCTCGTCGGCAGACTGGAACACACGCTCCACCTCGACCCGGGCCACGTAGGGATCTTCGCCTACGGACAGGGTCTTCTGGTCGGCAAGGCCGGCGTCCTCTACCCGCACGGTAATGGACTTGATGTCGTCCGCCATAATCAGCTCGCCGGTGGTGCGGTTGATGGCCGCGCCCGCAGGCGTGGAGCTGATCATGGACCACTTGGGAGAAGCGGCCTCGTAGTGCATTTCGGAATTGTACTGGTCGATATACTTCACCGTCAGCTTGGGCGCAGGCTCCCCGTCCTTCCTGGCGGGAAGGGTGGTCTCGCGGATCTCAATGCCCTTGAGCTCCGAAGCTTTCCTGCGGGTGCTGAAGGTGGCCTTGCCGAAGGCATTGGACTTGGGATCCGTGGCCATTACGGTCACCGCGCTGTTGGTCTCGGCTTCGCTGGTGACGGTGACCACGCCGTTGGAATCAATATAGATACCTTTGTGAGTGCCGTCGATGGTCCAGGACAGCTCGGGCATTCCGCCCATGGCTTCCAGCTGGGCCTGTGTCAGCTCGTCCTTATACTGATCCAGGTAGCGGACCGTATAGCGGAACTTGTTGTCCGCCTCGCCGGGAACGGGCACGGAAACCACGGCGTCCTCGGGCTCCTTGGTCAGTACCAGCTCGGCCAGGTGCCGTTCATTGGTGGCGCCGAAGGAAACGCGGGCCAGAGGCGCGGTCTCGGTTTGACCGTTGGCCTTCAGCAGCACGTTGATGCTCTTGACGCCGGCCTCAAAGAGGATCTCGCCGGTAGTCGCGCTCACATCGGTATTGTTGTCCGAGGGGCTGATAATCGTCCGGCTCCAGAAGGGGTCGTCGACCGTTTCCCCGGGCATTTCGTCGCCGTACTGGTCGCGGTAAATGGCATGCAGGAACTGGCCGGCTATGGGCGGCAGCGTAGCGCCGTCCTCCTTGACAGCCAGATAGGTCTTAACAGGCGCGCTGCGGTAGGTGGGGAAGGAAACAGAGCCTTCCACACCGTCCGCGGAGGTGACCTTCACCACCAGCTTGCCCTTTTCCAGCTCGGGCGTCTCGTGGGTAATGGTGACGGCAGCCTCCCGCAGGGGCTTGCCCTCGCTGGAAATGCTTACGCCCTGAATGGGGGATTCCAGCTCCCAGGTATAGGCCTCGGTCTCGTCTTCCCCGTAAGTGTACACGTTGCCGTACTGATCGCGGGGAATCACGGTCAGATCCATGTCGGCCGTGTTGTATTTCAAGGTCACGTCCGTGGTGCCCTGAGGCTCGATGCCGGGCACGTCCAGATAGGACGCGGAGGTGGCGATCTCAAGAGCCGCCAGATGGGGCGCGGAGCCCACATGCAGGGTGGTCTTGTCAGACTGGCCCAGGACCGCCCGGTCCTCGGGCGCCTTCAAAGAGCCGTCTTCATCGCGGAGATCCTCGGGATCCAGGACCTTGACCTGCACCACTACGGTCTGCAGGTAATCGATCAAGGGCGTGAGTAGGCCGGCGTTCTCACCGTATTCCGTAAGCTCCAGCACACTGCCCTGGGGATCGGAGTCGATCTTCTTCCACAGCAGCGGACCGGGGGCCTCCATAACGGTGCCGTACTGGTCGTAGCAGATGGCCCGCAGCTGGGTGCTGGTAAGGCCGGGTGAGAACTCAAACTGGACGGGCGCAACCTTCACGGTGGTGAGGATCAGAGCGCCCCGCACCGTATTGATGGTGGCAATTCCGTTGGCGCCGTTGGCGTGCATGGCCATAACGCGCACGCCGTTCCGGCTGGGCGCCTGGCTGGTGACCAGCACGGAACC
>CAZBDS010000001.1:12575-46964 GCA_964490735.1 uncultured Acutalibacter sp.
ACAAGGCCCTTCTGGGCATTGAGCATCACTGCGCCGGAATCGGGGCTGACAGACCACACGGCTTCCGCAGGAGCGTTCATCTCCTTGCCGTACTGGTCGTAATATTTGGCGTTCAGGTACACGCCGTCCGCAGCGGCCTCGGCGGGCAGCAGGTAAACGACGTCCTCCCCTTCGGCGGCGGGATCCTCTTTCTCGGTCAGGGCGATCTCGATCCTTCTGAGGACACGGGCCTCCTTGGTCAGGGTGAAGGATTCCTCCGCGGAAGCGGTCTCTGTCTTGTTCTTGGCCTTGACGCCCACCTTTCCGGCAGGGGCGTCGGACTGAATGGCGATATCGCCGGTGTTGGCATTGATGGACACGCCGTCGGCCATGGTGGTCAGCTCATAGCGGAACTCCACAGGCTTTTCTCCGGCGGCCGTGTCGGGCGTCCAGGGACGTCCGTACTGGTCCAGAGCAGAGGCCTCGGCCTTGGCGGAAACGGTCCCGCTGAAGGGCACGGGCAGGGTTTTGCCGTTGATGACCGTGGAAACTCCCTCCAGCTCGGAAGTGAGCTTCAGGTCCACCTTGCTGAACACGGCGGCCCCGCCGTTCTCCAGCACAGCGGTATCGGTGAACACTTTGTTCTGGCCCTTTTTGTCCCCGTCCTCATACTGCTGGCTGGGGTCGGTGACCTCCACGGTGACCTCTACCCGGTTGGCGCCGCCCACCGTCAGGATCCCGGTAGACTCACCCACCGCGGGACGGGCGCTGTCGGGAGACCACTTGGTGATGGGCAGCCACTTCACAACGGCCCCCTCGGGAGCCTCCATGGCCTCGCCCTTCTGGTTGCGGAACTCCAGCTCCAGGGTCATGGAACCCCGGGTGTCGTCCACAGGCGGCATCTCGGTGCTGAGGATCTTGACGCTGGTGAGAACGTCTTCCTTGGTGGGAGGCACTTCCTCGCGGTCCAGCTTCAGCATGAAATAGCCCACCAAACCGGTTTCCTTGCCAAGGGCTTTCACCTTGACCTGGCCGGCCTGGGCACTGGGATACACGGAGACCACGCCGCTGGCGTTGACGGTCACGCTGCCGTCGCTCAGGTCTTCGATGCTCCAATAGTATTCCTCGCTGCAGAACTTGATATTGAACTGGTCGTAGGTGGTGGCCTTCATGGGCACCAGCCAGCTGCCTTCCATCGGGATCTTGACGGCGTTCTCGCCGTTGTCCTGACGGAGGACCTCCACATGGTGCGCCTCGGACTCCTCGTTGCTGGGCGTAAAGACCTGAGAAGCCTGGGGCAGGGTTCTGGTCTCGGGCTTCCCGTTCTCGCCCTGTACATCATAGCTCACGTCCACGGTAACGGTGACGGGATCCTCGGAGCCGTTAAAGCTGAACAGGCCGCTGTTGTCCACATGGCCCGCGGGCACGGAGCCCCAGATCTTTTTGGCTCCGGCGGGCTCGGAGATAAGCTGGCCGTACTGATCCTTATAGCGCAGGGTCAGCTGGCCGCCGCCGGCGCTCTTGGGGAAGCCGGTCTCCACGATTTCCACCGAGGCGGCGTAGGACTTTTCGTAAACGGTTTCCGCCACCAGCTTGCCGGTAACGGTGCGCTCCGCCTTCACCTGGCCCTCCTCGTCCAGATCCTGGGTGTTCACCTGGGCCGTGATGGTCACATAGGTGCCCTCCACCGCGTTCCGGGGAACGGAAAGGGTGGTGGTGGCCTTGTGGGCCCCGTCGGGGTCGATGCTGAGGCCGGTGATATAGTTGCTGCGGGCGGACCAGGTCACGTCGCCCAGGTCGGGCCAGGGCCGCTTGTACTGGTCGTAGCCGTACACGGTGTATTCCTTAGTGGTGACTTTGTCCTTGTCCTCGATCAGAATGCCCCGATCGCCCCAGACCTCGATCTGCTCGGCGCCCACGATCTTCAGCTGATCCAGCTTCTTGATCTCGCCCAGGGTTACGCGCTGCACCGGGGACAGCACGCCGTCCACCTCCACCGTAACGTCCACATAGGACGCGGTGGTCATGGTCAGCTTGCCTTCCCGATCCAGGACCGCGCCGGTATTGCCGGGCTCTGAGGTGCCCACCAGCGTCCAGACAGGATCGTTCTTCTCGTGATAGTTGAAGGCGGTGCCGTACTGGTCCAAAGTTTCATAGCGCAGCTGGAACTCCGGCTCGGGGGGCACGATCTCGTCGGTGATCCGCACCGCTTTCAGCTGGGAAGCATACCGGCTGAGATGGATCTCGTCGGAATCGGACATACCGGTGCTGTTTTCAATAACGGTGACCGTCACGGTCACGTTGTCGGGCGCCTCACTGGAAATGAGGACCACGCCGTGGTTGTTCAGCGTTACGCCGGGAACGTTGGCGGGATTCATCTGCCAGGTCAGGTCGCGGACGATCTCCTCATCGTACTGGTTTACCACCACCGCGGTGTAGGCCACGCTGGTGTACTGGAGCTCCCCGTTGGAGGGCGGCGGCACCATGGTAGGATCGCTGCCGCGGTCCCGGGTGAGGAAAATGTCATAGGGCTTTTCATCGGTGCCGAAGCGGATCAGATGGTCCTCGTCGGCGGCGACGATGCCGTCCTTATTGTAGCGCACTGTGATCTTGGTCTGGTCTTCCAGGCCGTTCAGAGTGAGCAGGCCGCGCCGGGGATCCTCGATGGTGACGGAGCCCGCCGGGGTAGTGGCCGCCTCGTTCACGGTCCAAGTGTAGCCGCTTTCATCGGCGGGCGTGCCCATGGGATCGCCGTACTGGTCCAGCCAGCGCACCGTAAGCTCGGTGGTGCCCACGATCTTGCGCAGGTAATCCTCTCGGATCTCCAGGTCGGTCAGCTCGCTTCTCAAGTGGTGAATGGACAGGTAGACAAAGCCGGAAATGGTGTTCGTCACACCGTCCACGGTCACGGGCAGCTCGGCGATGACCCGGATATGGTCCTTTTTGGGCGCGCCGGCGGTAACCACTATGCCGTTGCCGGCCTCGTGGTTGTAGTTCGTCAATTCCACAAAAGAGATGGAATCGGCCAGTTTCCAGTTGAACTGTCCGTTGTGGGACTGCGCCAGGCTGATGGGATTGCCTTCGGAATCCTTGGTACTGGTGCGGTCGTACTGGTCGTACACCACCAGGCTGACAGGAATGGTGGTGTTGTCGCCGCCGGCCTTGGGCACGTCCACGAACAGGCCGTCCGTTGTATAGGTGACGGCTTTCTTACCCGTGGAATCTGCCGGGAAGCCGCTGAGGTCGGGAACGAGCTCGATACGGCTGGCCACGGCCTTTCCGCCAAAGCGGACGATGGCCGGGGCGGAATAGATGATCTCGCCGTTGTGAGACACGCGGACGCGGACCTCGACAGTATCCTCTTCCTTCACAATATCCGCCTGGTTCCAGTTCATCACGCCGGTGGGGCTGACGCTTACGATGGCGTTCAGCTGCTCTTCGGTCATGCTGTCCGGATCCAGCCCTTCCTTGTGGAGATTCCGGTTCAGCAGGCTCCACTCCACGTCCCACACGCCCGTGGAGGTATCCATGGGCTGGCCGTGGTTATCCAGGGCAGACCACTGCAGTTCAAAGCGGGACTCGTCATAGGGCACAGACTTTGTATCCACCCGGGCGCTGGTAAAGGAGCCCTCGCCATGACGGGTGAAGAAGTAGGCGGAACCGGAAATGATGCCGGTGCTGTCGCCGGCCCGGACCGTGACCATGGTATCCCTGGGCGCCGAGCTGGTAACGGTGACCAGGCCGCCTTGAGAAACAGACACGCCCAAAACGGGGGTATCCAGCTCCCAGATGAAGCTGGCGTTCATTTCCTGGCCGTACTGATCCAGCGCCGTGGCCACAAACTGCACCTCGGCGCGCTGTTCCGCACCGTTCAGGTAAGAAGGAACCTGCAGGTCAAAGCCGTCGGGCTCGCCAGTGATGGGCTTTACCTCAATGCTGGTAAGACGCTGGGTCCAGCCCACCTCAAACAGTTTGCTGTCTGTAACACCGGAACCCGCGTCGGCGGTAACGGTAAATTGATCGCCGGTAATGGCATTGTTCAGCGTCAGTTTGCCGTCGGCCATGGTAACGCCCTGGGGGACCGTCCCCGTCAGGCCCCACTGGACATGGCCCGCAAATGCCATTTCTTTATCATACTGGTCGTAGAACTTGGCCTGCAGAGGAATATCCTTGGCGTTGGAGGCCACCTTGGAGACCTCGCCGTTTTCCTCTACCGGCTGAATCGTCATTCTGGTAAGGACCGAGGTCTCTCTGGAAATGAGGACCTGCTTGGGCTTGGTGGTCAGGGCTTCGCTCTGCCCCGCAGGGGTATAGCTGGCGGTCAGGGCGGCCTGCAGAGGAAGACCGGCCAGCTCGGCGGCCTTTTCCGTCACGGTCAGCACGCCGCCGGCAAAGCCCACGCCGGTACCCGCCGGGTCTGCGGGCAGATCCAGCTTGTCCTTGTTCTGAGCCTGGAAAATCACGCCGGAGCTTTCGGTTAGGGGCGCTTCTTCACCGCTCAGCTTATAGGCTTTTACGGTATAGGTCTGGACGTTGTCTGCGCCGCCGGGCACGGGAGCGTACACGAAATCCGCGCCGCTGAGCGTCAGGTACGCCACGGTATCCTTGTCCTGGGCAGAACGCTCCAGCCGCTTGGCGGGAGAGGTTACGCCCTCGGCCGTAACGGACACCAGGGCCGAGTCGCCCTCTGCCACATAGAGCTTGTTGCCCGTAAGGGTAGTGCCCTCGCCGCCTTCCAGCAGGCTCCACACGGGAACGCCCTGGAAGTCCATCACTTCGCCATACTGGTTCCGGTATTCCGCCAGAAGCAGGGCGTTACCGTCGTTGGGCACGCTTTCATTCAAAATGGAGATGCTGGCAAGCCGGCTGTCCGACCTGCGCAGGGTCAGGTACGCCGTACCCATCACGCCGCTGACGGAGTCTGCGGCCACGATCTCGATGGTGCCGGCCTGGGCGGTGCTGTCCACAATGACCACGCCGCCGTTGCTGATGGTAACGCCGATGGGAGAATTGCTGACCGTCCAGAAAATGCTGCCGGTCATCTCCTTGTGGTACTGGTCGAACACGCGGGCCTGGTAAATGGCAAAGGCGTTTTCTCCCAGGTCGGGAATGATGACGTCGCCGCCGGCGCCCTTCCGGGTAACCTCCAGCGAGCTGGCAACCCGCTTGCCGCCGCCCACGGGCAGGACGATGGGGCCGGAATCCACGGTGGTGCTCACATCGGGATTGGCAGACAGGCTGACAGTCATCTCCTCCACGTCGTCCCGCTCGGCGGTATACACGCCCAGCTTATCCGCATCGACGCTGACGCTGTTTTCGGGCTTGCTGCCGTCGGCGTCCCAAAGCACGCGGCCGGAGTATTCCATTTCTTTTCCGTACTGGTTGTAGAATTCGGGCGTAAGGGTAAAGGTCTCGTCCTTCTTCAGGCTGGGCACACCGGTTTCCTGCACGCCCAAAGCGGACAGCCTGCTGTCTTCATAGACCAGGTCCACAATGGTGCTGCCGGAGACCTCGTCGGCCTCGGAGGTGGCGACTACCTTTACGTTGCGCGTGGCCTCCGCGCCGGGATCCACAATCAGCTTGCCGACCCGGGAGATCCTGGCGCCTTCGGGGGCGCCTTCCAGAGACCATTTGAACTCGGCGGAGTAGACCTTGCCATACTGGTCGTAGCCCACCGCCTGATAACCGGCAGTTACCTTGTTCTCGCTGTCGATGGGGTTGATGGTGACATACCGGTCCCCGGTGACCTCGATGCGCTGAAGCCGGCTTCTGCCGCCTACCGTCAGGATCTTCGAGGTGTTCTTGTCGCCTAGGGACAGCTTGACCGTAACGGCCTTGGAATCCGTGTCGGGCGTAACGTTGCCTTCCTCGTCGATCCGGCCGCCCTCGATCTCATCGGGATGCCAGTCGGGCTTTTCCGTATAGCCCATGGGCTCATCGTACTGATCCAGCATTTCTGCGGTCAGCTTGGTGGTGACGCCGGGCTCGATAGTATCTTCCTTAATGTTGGCGCGGGTCGCTCTGGGCACGCCGTGGACCAGGTCGATCAGATACTCGCCTTCCACGCCGGAAAGCTTATCCACAGCCGCCACCCGCACGGACTGGTGCTCGGGGGCGTTGCTGCTCACGGTGACCAGGCCGTTCTGGGCAATGGTGATCCCTTCGGGGGCGTTTTCCAGGTACCAGCCGAAGTCGCCGACGGTCTCGGCGCCGTACTGGTCATAGGCCTGGGCAGTAAACAGGAAGGTGTTGCTCTGGACCTCCCCGCCCACAAACGCGGGCACCGTGACCGCCGGACCGCCGTAGTCCTTGGTGACCTTGACAGTTTTGGTGGCGGAGGTTCCGCTGATGACGATCCCCTTGGTGCGGGAGGTCTTGCCCTCGGCGGAAACACGGACGGAGATGATCTTCACCCCGTCGATGAGCTCCAGGGCGCCGTTGTCGTAAATGTTGATGTTTTCACTGCCGGGCAGGTTGCTGGGCTCCACGCCCATGATGTACCACTGGCTGTCGCCGGTGTAATCGATCTCGGTGCCGTACTGGTCGCGGTAAATGGCGTGCAGCATGGTCCATGTGGTCCCGTAGGGGAGGGAATCCTCCTGGACCTCGATGGTGGTGAGCACGCTGGCGCTGCGGTCCAGGGCCAGAACGGCTCTGCCGCTTACGGAACCGGAGGCGGCAACCACCTGCACATTGGCCTGGGTGGCGCCGGGAAGGACAGTGAGCAGGCCGGTGTCCGGGTTGACGCCCACGTTGCTGGGCGCGCCGCGCAGACTCCAGCGGAATTCCAAGTCCTTCATCTCACGGAGATATTGGTCCACGCCCACAGCCTGATACTGGGCCGTGGCGTTGCCGCTGCTGGGAATATACAGGGTGCCGTAGCCGCCGTCGGTGCGCTTTACCTTCACCTCACGCAGCTCGGGCTCGTCGCCGCTGAGGGCGATCTCCTTTTCAGGCGTAGTTTTGGGCGCGGTGCCGTTGCCCACCGTCACGTCCGCTTTCACGGTTACCGTGTCCAGGGTAGAATCGTAACGGAGCCGGCCGGCGGACTCGTCCTCAAAATAGGTGTTCCCGTTGGGGGAGGGATCCACCAGGGTCCACCGGACCCGGTCGTACCCCAGCATCTCCTGGCCGTACTGGTCGAGAGCCACGGCGGTAAGGGTGAAGGGAGACCCGTCCCTGGGAATGTAATCGTTTTTCACCTTGGCGCTGGTGAAAACGGGAGACTGGCGCTTCACCACCAGAACGGCGGTGCCGGCCTTGCCGGAATTCATTTCGCGGGCCACCACGCGGACCTCTTCGGACAGGGCCTCGGAAGACACGCTTACCGTGCCCCTGCCGCCAGTCTCCTCAATGGTCATGCCGCCGGAGGAATTCTCCAGCTCCCACTCGATGTCGATGGCGTCGCCGGTCATTTCATCTCCGTACTGGTTGTAGACCCGGGCGGTAAAGGACGCCTGGTTTTTCACGCCCTTTTTGCCGTCCTCCAGGTCGGGGACCATCACCGCGCCGGAACCGACGCGGGTGACTTCCACCCTGGCCACATGCTCCTCGCCGTTCCGGCTGAGGGGCGTGGGATCAGTGGAAATACCGCGGGACGTGGCCCGGATCACCACCATCTGGGTGCTGGGATCCAGCACCAGGTGGCCGGGATAGGCATTTTTGTTGGCAAAATCGGTATAGTAACCATCTCGCTGGATCAGCTCCCAGGAAACGGAACCCTGCTGGGGCATCTCGTCGCCGTACTGATCCAGCCACAAGACCTCCATATCCATGAACAGCTTGTTCTGGGGCAGGGAGGCCTGCTTGATCTTCAGGGAGGTATAGACGGAAGGCTCCCGGATAATATCCACGACAGCGCTGCCGTAAATGCCGCTTTCGCTGTCGCTGGCATACACGGTCACGGTCATCTCCGGCGCGCCGCCAGCCACGGTGAGCATACCGGTCTGGGACACGGTAATGCCGTCCACGCGGTCGCTGAGAGACCAGACGATGTGGGCGTCCTCGATCTTCACGCCATACTGGTCGTAGGCGGTGGCGATAAAGAACTTCTGGGCAGGAGAATCGCTGTTGGCCACCTCGGGCACCTCCAGGCCGCCGTCGGTGGTAGAGGTGACGACGATCTTTTCCAGGCGCCGGTCGGTGCGCAGCGTGATCTCCTTGGAATCGGTGAGCGGATCGGTATCCCCTGCGTATCTTGCCACAGAGACGCTTACGTTCACCGTGCTGCTGCCGTTAAAGGTCAGCACGGCGGTGCCGTCGGGATTGGCTTCCAGCGCTGCCGGAGCCGCCACGGGGGCCCAGGTGACCACCGCGGAAGAGGGCTGGCTCATCTCCTCGCCGAACTGATTCCTGTACCGCAGGGTAAGGGTGCCCTTCGAGGTGCCGGCCGGGAAGCCGTTCTCCACAATCTCCACACTGGAGAGCACGGAGGAGATCCGCAGAATGGTAAAGGTGCCATAGCCGATGGCGTCCGTATCCACCCCATTCTTCTGGCAGGTGGCAATAACGCGCACGTTGGGCACGGCTTTCGCCTGGCTGCCCACGGAGACCACGCCCGTCTTGGGGTCGATGGTCACATGCTCGGGAGCGTTCTGCAGCGCCCAGCGGACAGTGATCTCCGTTCCATCGCTGTCCCAGAGCCTGCCGTCCTCGTCGGGCTCGTATTTCATGCTGAACTGATCGTAAACACTGGCCTTAAAGGCGATCTGCTTCGGGTCGGTATCCACGCCGTTGACCACCACGGGCACCACGCCGGAGCTGAGCTCCACTTCCACACTGGTGGGCACGGTGGCGTCCCGGGAAATGGGGATCTTCACATTGCCAGAACTGATCTGGGCCGCCGTAACTTCCACAGTGACGCTGACAGCGCTCTCGTTCACATGGATCAGGCCGGGGGTATTGTTGATGTTGATCACCGCGGCGCCCGTTGCCGGGTCGGTGCTGGGCATGGTCCACGCCTCGGAACCGCGGGGGAAAGTTTCCCGGCCGTACTGGTCGTAATAGATGGCGGCCAGCTGGGTGTCGCCGGCGGGCAGCAGCTTCTTCTGGCGGATCCCCAGAGAAGTGAATCGGGGGCCGTCCTTGGTCAGCATAAGTTCGATGATACCGAAAATACCGGTGGTCTCGTCCACTGCGGACACAACGACCTTGCCTTCTTCCGCCGCGCTGGTAACCGTCAGCACGCCGTACTCGTTGATGGACACGCCCTTAGAGGAAGCGCCGGACACCAGCCATTTCACGTTGGTGAGAGGCTGGCCGTTATTGAGCGCGCCGTTGTGCTGATCCACGCCGTAGGCGTCGAAGCACAGGGAGCGGGACTGATTCTCAGCTACCATGGCGCTGTTGACCTTCTGCTCGGGAATGGCCACGGGGCCGCTGCCTGCGGCGCGCTTGACCACGATCTTCTGCAGCCGGGCCGGATCGCCGTCCACCCTGATCGTCGCAGTGGTGGTAATGGTGCGCTGGGTCTTCCAGGTGGCCCGCACCTCCACGGAGCTTGCCCCTTCAAAGAAGAGGTGGCCGTCCTCGCCGTAGCTGAAGAACGCCGGAGTATTGTTGCTTATAACCTCCCACTCGATCTCGCCGGGCTCTGTGTGGATCTCCCCGTTCTGGACATCGTAGACCACGGCCTCCAGCCAGGCGTCCTTGGTGCCTACGGGGTGACGTTTGTTGTAGACCTCAATTCGGTTGGCCTCAAAGCCAGTCCCGTTCCGGGTGATGTCAATAAAGGTCTTGCCCAGAACGCCGGTCTTGTAATCCTTGGCTATGATGGCCACCTGCTTAGTGGCGGCGGCGTAAATGGGTACCGTCAGCACGCCCTGCTTGCCCAGCGTCTCGGAAGAGGTTTCGGCGATGCTGACGCTTTCGGGCGCACAGGCCAGGCTCCAGACCACGTCTTTTACATAGCTGGCGCTCATTTGTTTCCCGTACTGGTCGTAAGGTACCGCTTTATAGGTGATGGGAGAGGAGCCCGCCTGGATCTGAGTCCTGGAAGCGGACATGCCCACGGGTTCTACCTTGATGCTGGTCAGCTGCCGGTCGCCCGCGTAATACAGCCACTTCCGGCAGGGCTGGAAGCCCTTCACGCTCAGCTGGACCAGAACGCTCCTGGTCTTGGAGGTGTAAAGCAGGTTGTTGGGATTGCCCGTGGCACTGGAATCGAAGGACGCCCGGCTGTTGCCGGAAGCCTCGCCGTACATGTCGGTCCAGTCCAGCACTTCCCAGGTGACCTCATCGCTGCCGGGCATGTATTCCATCTCGTTGCCGAACTGATCGTAAAAGACCATTTCCAGGGCCAGCGATCCGCCAAGGGTCTCGTCCTCGATGGGCGGCAGGAAATCCTGCAAAATCCCCGTGGAGGTAAGAGTGCTCTCTTCCTGCTCGGACAGAATGCTGAAACTGGTGGTATTTGCCACGCCGCTGCCGCGGTGAATAGCGGTAAGGATCACGCCGTCCTCAGGCTTTGCCACGCTGCTGACGGAGACCACGCCCGTTTCCCGGTCCACCGAAATTCCGGCGGCGGTGGTGCTGAGGCTCCAGTTGAACTGGGCGTTTTCGATCTCCTTCTCGTACTGGTCATACACCTTGGCGGCATACTCTACCACAGCGTCGCTGCTGCCGCTTCTGGGCACATAGATGGGGACATCACCATTGATCTTGGTGATCTCCACCCGATTGGCCCTGGGCGCGTCGCGGCTGATCGTGATGGTGACGGACAGGGGATCCAGCGCCGCGATCTGGCTGTTGTAGGGCTCGGCGGCCGTGCCGGCCAGAGGCGTAAGCAGCAGGTCCAGGCTGGTGGTGGTGTCGCCCAGCAGCAGGACGCCGTCGCTTTCGGAGATCATTCTGGCCTTTTCGGTGCCGGCTTCTTCCCCTCTGGCAGCCAGCAGCTGCCAGGTAGCGGAAGCGTTTTCAATCTCCAAGGCGTCTCCGTACTGGTCGTAGTATTCATATTCCAGTTTGATGGGCTTTGCGGTGGCCGCAATGGTGGAGGAGGTCTTCATGCGGATCCCCACCACCCGGGAGTCTTCCCGTTCCACGGTAGCCACGGTAGTGGCCGTAACTTCCCTGGCGCCCGTGGGATTTACCGTTGCCTTTACGGTAATGGGCCCCTTGGGCGTCAGCGTGTTGACCTGCAGCCGCCCGGAGGGGTCGTCCGCCGGATTGGACGTACCCGCAATGGTGACGCCGGCCGGGGCGTCCACCACGCTCCAGGTGATGGCGTTTTTCCCGATGAAGTGGCCCTCTGAGCCTTCCTGGCCGTCCTTTGTGCCGTCGTAGGGATCCAGGAAATCTCTGCCGTACTGGTCACGGGCAGAGGGCTTGATCTCAAAGTAGTAGTTCTGCACCCTGCCCTGGCTGTCGAACTTGGCCACCCAGGTGGCGGGGTCCAGCGTCAGGGACAGCTTGTCCACATAGGGATCCTCGCTGCCGATCCGGATCCGGTGATTTTTGCAGGACACCAGGCCGGCAGAGACGTTCACCGTGAAATTGTTGGTGTCTTCCGTATAGGTAGTGCGTCCCATGGGGGACACGGTCACGGTTCCGCCTTCGTTGGCAACCTTTTCCCAGACCGGCGTTTCCGTAAGCTGCATCTGCTTGCCGTACTGGTTCCAGAAATCGGCGCGCAGCTGCACACCGTTTCCGCCGCCGTCCTTATAGTACAGCAGGTTCTGCTGCACGGTCAGCCTCGTCAGGCGGTCAGCCTCGTACACCACTGAGAAGTTGGCGGAATCGGTGGAATCGATTCCGTCCACCGGGGCGGTGGCGGAAATTTTCACGTCGCTTCTGGGGTTGGTGACAGAATTGATGCGCACTGCGCCGTTCTGGGTATAGGTGAGGCCCGTGGGGGCGTTCTCCACGTTCCAGACCACGTTCTCCAACGGCGTTTCCATCTCCTGGTCAAACTGGTCGATCCCCACGGCGCGAAACAGGGCCACGCGCTCCATGTTCTCGCCGTCCTGCTGGGGAGGAATATACAGATTTGTATTGCCGAACACATTCTGCACTTCGATGTGGTGGAGCTTGGGCTCGGCGCTGCTGATCTCCAGCTCTCCTTCGCCGGACTTTGTCACGCCTCTCCGGGTGACCGCGGCGGTCACTTTAATCTTTGTCCCCTCGGGAACATCGGAGGGCACGGTAATCCTGCCGGTACCCTTTTCCAGCGTGATGCCATGATCCGGGTTCTGGAGGCTCCACTCGATCTTCTCATAGCCCTCCAGCTCCCTGCCGAAGATGTTGAAAAGCTTTACTTCCAGCTGGTAACTGTCGGCGCCGGGATACACCCGCTTGTTGACGACCTGCACTTCGTGCAGCTGGTTCGCCAGGCTGTAGTCATAAACCAAGCGCACGTCCTTCACGCCCACGATATCCGTAGCGCTGCCCCTGCGGAGATAGGTGGCCGTAAGCCGGATCACGCCCTCCTTGGCGCCGCCGCTGATTTTCAGAGTGGCCCGTCTGCCGTTATTCACCGGCGTAATGGAAACGGAATCTCCCATGCCGGGGGCGGAAAGGGTCCAGGACGCGCTGCTGGAACTGCTCAGGTCGCTGGTAATACCGAAGGGATCGCTCAGCTGCAAACTGTAATCGGTCTGTGTTCCTGTGGGCCGGATATAGAGAACATCTTCGCCATTCACCTTCAAATAGGTGGCGGCGGAAGCCTCGACCGCATAGATATGCTTGGGTCTTGCCAGGGCAACGACCCGATCCGCTTCCCCGGTTTTTTCCACGGTGACCGCCAGGTTCACCCCGCAGAAAGTACCCTTATCTTCGGTCTTAGGGTAGAGATAAGGCGGGTTTCTGTCAAATTTGTTGCTTTCCCAGTTTCTGCCTTCGTTGCCGTAGGACCAGCGGGCGATCAGGTTTTCGTTGCCCTGGTTCACGTACCGGTTTCCATACTGGTCGTAGTACAGCGCAGTCAGATTGGTAGAGGTGTTGATCTGCGCGGCGGTTTGGGCAATATCCACCCGGGCCAGCCTGGGCTCTCCGCCGCTCCAATAGGCCTCAAATCTTCCAATGCCGTAAATGCCGTTGTCACGGTCGATGGCAACCACCGTATACGTGTTTTCAATGGCATTGCTGGCAACGGTGACCAAGCCGTTTTTGTCAATGGTAACGCCATCGGGATTGCCCACTACTTCCCACACCACATTGTCCGTACCGATGTCAATGTAGTTGGAGTCGCGCACTTCCGCGTCGAATTTGATGGTGCTGTAGTTGGGGGACCCGTCAGCGTTGGCTTCCAGAATGGGCACGCGGGTGTCGTCGTCGGTGGTCACGATAATCCGGGCCGCCGAACCGGGATCCGTTACCGGCAGGTTTTTGGTGCAAACGATGGGCTGGGTGCCCGCGGCGGCGCCCTGCATGGTGGCCTCGTAATACACGTCTACCGACTGCGCGCCCTCCCGGGTCAGCACCGAGTGGGTGGCTTCGAAGAACTCGGCGTAGGTATAGGACGTGCTGGGAGGCGTTACCCGGAAACAGGCCTGTTCTTTGCCGCTTTCGTCGGTATAGGTCTTGTCGGCGCCCTTCCAGACAACATTTACATTGTCCATCTCGTTGCCGTACTGATCGTAACACGCACTGACCAAGACGGTACTGCCGTTGCGCTTTACCGCCGTGTTCAAGATCTCTGCCCGCTTCAGCTGCGCGGGCTGCTTATTCAGGGTGATTTCCAACGTGCCTGTAGCCGCAGATTCCACGCTGCTCTGGACAGAAATGGGCAGCTTTTGGCCGGCGGCCGCAGAGGAAACGGTTAAGACCGCCCGGTCTCCAATGCCCGCCGCGGGCTTCAGCGTTACGCCCTCCAGCATCTCAGCTTTGGGCAGGTCCCACTGGAGCGTTTCCGCCGCCAGTTCTTCCTCTTTCAGCGTGTAAGGATCTCCGTACTGGTCAAAGAACGAAACGTTGATGGTTTTGCGGAAACTCTGGGGATTTCCCTCGCTGTCCGCTTCCAGGACCTCATAGGTGGTCTCCTGGTCCTCGGTTTCCAGCTTCAGGCGGGACAGCTGCCGGGGATCGCCCTGCTTCAAAGTCTTCGTATCCTCATAGTGGATCCCGTCGGCGCCGTACCAGCCGGTGACCTTCACCCGGACCTCCTCCAGGCCCTCTCGGACCCACAGGCCGCCGTTTTCGTCAATGTTGAAATCGGCAGCGGTCTGGCCGGACTGGTAAACGGGCTCCCAGGTCCAGTTCATCTCGTCGGGATTTTCTACGGTAAACTCGTTGCCGTACTGGTTCTTGGTATAGGCTTCCAGAGGGTGGCGCTTGTCCGTGGTCAGGTTGGGCGGGTATTCCGCCGTCCGAATGGCAACGCCCCGCACCTGGGCTTCGCCGGCACGGATGTTCAGCGTGAGGGTCTCGTCATGAGTGACCACCTCTGTAGGGCTCTTCTGGTAGGTGGTTTCTACCCTCACGTCAAAGTACGGTAATGTGATACTGCTGGGGACCATAACCTCGTTGGTAAAGCCCGTGACGTTCGCGTACCGGAAGGTAGCGCCGCCCGCGTCCTTCAGGACCCAGCTGCAGCTGTAGCCGGTGGTATCCTCAATATCCTCCCCGTACTGGTCGTAGGGAACGGCTTTGAAATAGGTGGAGGCATACCGGTCGGTGGCGTCGCTCTGCTCCAGCAGGGAAATGACATTCTTATTATCTATCTTTTCGGAGGGGACCTTGCAGTCCCTGTCGTCGTACTGGTCCAGCCTTACGCCCGCAAAGGTGGAGCTGTCCTTTTGAATATCCGCCAGATACTCGCCGTGGCATTCGCCGGTGGCGCCGTGGGTAAAGGTGGCGACCACCTTCATTTTGCCGGGCTGGGCGTTTACGGCCTTCATGCCGCTGGCAAACTTCATCATTGTGGAGACCTGCTGGGACGCGGCGTTCCAGGCAACCTCCGCGGGAGACATTTCAAATACCTCGATCTTCCCGTTGTCTACGTCCTGCCGGCCGAAAGTGAGCCGGCCTTCCTCCTGAATGGTGTTGCCGTACTGGTCCTTGACCACGGCGGTAAGGGCCAGGCCGCCCTGGGCCTGGAAACCGCCGGTCTCCGTGGAGGAGACGTTTACGGCGCCGGACTCGTTTCCGTCGGCATCCGTCAGCTGGACCACATAGGGAGCGGTGCTGCCCAGCTTCAAGGTCAGACAAAGCACCTCAGAAGACGCGAAGGGGATCTGCTCGTCTGCCACGTGGGCTTCCATGTATTTCATGGTGCGGGAGGCAACCAGATAGACCGGCAGCTCATTGGTGTCGGAGAACTCGTTGGTGGAGGCCTCTCTTGTCACCAAGATCTGGCCGGTATAGTGCACGCCGGTTTCGTCCTCATAGGTTTCCAAAGACACACCCGCATAAGGCCTCTGGTTTTCCAGAGGCTTTCCGTTTTGGTCACAGAACTCCCAGTACAGCTGGGAGGGCTCATAGGTCCTAAGCTCGTCCTTCTCGTCGATGGCCATGATCTTCCCGGTATAGTCGAACTGGGTGGCAATACCGGTCTTATCGGGGTCCTCCGCTTCGGTGGGCACGTTCATTTCCACGTCGGTGGCGCCCACATACAGATTTTTGAGCCCCTCCTCGTTCATGTTGTCATACACGATCCCCACGTTCCAGTTTTGGGGGTCATCGCCGGTATTCACCAGCTGACGGAGAGTGGTGTACGCCACAGCGACGTCCGTACCGTAGGGGGGAAGCACCTCGTAATAGTAGCCCCACTCGCCGTAGTCGCCGCTGCCGGAGCTGAGATACTCAATGGCAGCCACCGTGTAAGCCACCTGATAGGAGAGGGGGCTGGTCTCGTTGTAGCTTTGGCTCTCCTGCTCGTAGCCGATATCGGCGGAGGAACCCAGGCGGAAGCTGTCCTTTACCAGGTTGGTAATATCGTTTTTTGCCACCTTAAAGTACAGGACGCCCGCTTCGATCTCGTCGCCGCCCTGAGCCACGTTATTGCTGCCTTTTACGGTGAACTCATAGCTCAGATAGTAGCGGTTGGTGGCTTCGTCCTTGACCGCCACGTATTTGCTCTGCTGGTTGTTGGCCTTGGGTTTGTTCCCGGTGGGAGTGGTAAACTCACCGCCTACGGCATAATCCAGCGACACGGAAGAAGCTTCGCCCTTTTCGCCGTAGCCGTTGGTCACGCCGCGGTCGGTTGAGATTGCCAGCGGGCCGCTCTTATCCGCCAGATAGGGTGTCAACACGTCGCTGTCTACCGAAAACGCAATGCGCCCCGAATGAATGCCCACATACCGCGGGCCGGAAGCATACACCGTCATTTCCAGAATACCGTTTCCGGCGTCAAATTTGCTCTGCTCCAGACGGATACTGGGGGCGTATTCTCCCGTATCCTTATCCTGCCTGGCCAGCGCCGAAGGGGAGCTGCTCAGCAGCATAGACGCCGCCAACGTGAAAGCAAGCACTCTCTTCAGGATCTTTCTCATAAGTCCCACTCTCCTCCCTAGTTCTGCAAAAGAAAACCGGAATCCGGCTTATTGTTAAAAATCTGCTCGTCCTGAGCGCGGAACAGAGGGACACTCCTCTGCTCCGCGCTCAGGACGATCGTTTGATAGATCGTCCCAAGCCGCGGCTTACTACCGCGTCAGCTTACTCTTCAGTGTCTACCGGCTGCAGCGTCTCGTACTTATAGCTGCTCACCGTAGCGCCGATATTGCCGATCAGGAACGCACGGTCCAGAGCGTTGACCGCTCCGTCATCGTTAAAGTCGCAGCGCCGGAGATAGATCTCGTCCTGCGTCGTGCCCGTGGTTCCCAGGGTATAGTACTTGTTGTAATGCTCCACCAGGATCTCAAGGTCGCCCTTGCTTCCCAGCTTCTTCTCGGTAACGCTGCCGTCCATGTTCACGTCGCCACCCAGCAGGCGGAGCTCCAGCACAAACTCCTTGCTTTCTCCCTGGCTGTCCAGATTCGGTCCCCACTGGTTGGTGGAAGACAGCTTCTGGCTGATTCCGTCGAAGGTGACGAAACCGTCCCGCTTCACCACGATCCAGTACTTGCGGTCGTTTAGAATGTTGGGGATCTCAAAGGTGCCGTCAGGTCCGGTGGTGGTTTGGTAGAAGTGCAGGGGATCGCCGGGGATCAGCTCGCCAGTGTCGATGTCGGTAATGGTGTTGCCGTATTCGCAGACATACACCGTGGACCGGCCCGTGTACTGGTTCGCCAAAGGCTTTACGGACGAAATGTAGATCCGTCCGCGCAGGGTGCTCTGTCCCACGACTTGGTACACATGGATCTTCACGTAATTGCTGGCATTCATGTGATTGGCCGTCAGCAGCATATAGCCCTCATACACGCCGTCCGGCAGCGCGGAAGCGGGCCGGATGGTCACGGTGCCCCAGATCTCGTCGTCGGGCTCCATGCTGGGCTTCGTCGGCGAGGTAACGGTAAAGTTCTTGCTGGGGATCGTACAGGCTTCGTCGTCGTACATCACAGCCTGGATATCGGTCAGAGTGCCGGTTCCGTCATTGTAGTACGGCACCGTCAGCACCTTTTCCTGGGTGTAATAGCCGTCCGGCAGACCTTTGAACTTATAGTCGTAATATCTTCTGGTCTGGGTTCCGGAATCGCCTGTGATAAAGGCTTCGCCCATCAGCTTGTTGCCGTCAGGATCCTGGTTGTAGATACCGAACAGGAAGGTCTGGACCTCCGTCTCGTTGTCCTGGACGAAAATGTCCATGTACTCGCCCATATCCAGCACCTGGCTGTAATACGGATCAGATTCCTTCACCGCCAGTTTCAGCCGGACCACCATGTGGCCCTGGGCCCCGGTAGTGTGGTGCAGCGTCAGGGACACCGACTCGCGGGAAGATCCGGCGTTGGGAAGGAACACGACCTCGCCCTCCTGCGGATTGGCGCCGCTGAAGTAAAGGGTCTGCTGGGCAATGGGCAGCTGGCTGTCCGGCACCTTCAGGGGCACCTGGGTAACCTCGCCGTCCTCGCCGGTCACTTCCTCATACTTGATGTTGCCGAATTCGTCCGCCTGGTAGTACTCTGCGGTCACCTTCAGCTTGGTGCCCACCTGGTTGTCACCGGACTTGGTGATGGGGAACGTCAGCTCTCCGTCCTTGTCGAGGTACTGGTTCTCGTAATAGGTGGCGCTGTAAGACTCAAAGCCATACTGGGCCAGCTTGTATTCCTCGTCGGTGGTAAAGGAGACATAGCTCTCGCCGTACCGCTCTGTCACTTCACCGGTCACGGGATCCTTCACGGAGAAGGCGGGCCACAGGTAGTAGGTGGTGTTGGCTTCCAGCGACCTGGTGCTGAACTTGTAGGTGCTGTCCACCGAAATGGTAGTCAGGCCCAGGGCGTTGGTCACCGTGGCTTCCTTCACCCGGGCGGCCGAGATCTCGTCGTCCACCTGTGTCTTGCTGGTGGGAACGAAGTTCTGATCCTTCGCGAACAGGATCCTCACCTTTTCGAAGCGGTCGTACACGCCCTTAGAGGTCTGCACCTTGCCCTGGATCTCACGCATGGAAACAGTGGCCTGCCTGTCGAACAGCTTGAACACTTCCATCTGTTCCACGGGATTGCCCTCGTCGTCGGTTACGGTACGCTTGCGGGCGCCGTAATCCTCCAGGGTGTAGCCGTCCAGGTCCGGCGTGGTGCCGTCCTGAATGCAGCCCTTCGCCTCGTACATGGCGATGATATCCTTGATCTGAAGGCTCTGATATTTCTCATACTCTTCTTCCACCACAGTGGCCTTCCAGGCAAGCTTCTGGTCGGACAGGATCTTGACCGTGGGAGCTTCCTTAATCTCAAAGGTCGCGGTGGTAGGTGTGGCGTTCCTGCCGAAGTTCGTCCGGAGCATCATGCGGTGCTTTTCGCCCACCGCACCGGTGACCCGTACATATTCGCCGTCCTTCTGCAGCCATTTTCCTTCGGCCCACACACACTGCGTATCGCTCAGCGCCCGCTGGATCTCCACCCAGTATTCTACGGCGCCGTTGTACACGTTTTCTTCCTTGATGACCAGGTCCTTGGTGGCCGCGGAAGCACTCAAGGTGTTGTAGGTGGACGCATCTGTCTTCACATACCCGTTTACAGGAGGCGTCACTCTGCCCAGAGCCGTGATAAAGCCACGCTCAGTCAGCCGGCCGCCCGTCACGTAGTTCGGATTCTTTGCGTAGTCTCCCAACAGCTCGATAGCCTTTGCCAGCGCCTGGGCGTTGGTTCCGTCGATCAGGTAGCTCCTCAGCGTGTCGTAATTGCTGGTATTGAACACTGCCTCAAAACGTTCGGGCATCAGCAGCAGTGCCACGTTGTTGAGCATCTCCTGCGAGGACTGATCCAGCGAGCTCCGGGTCAGCCGGGCGTCCACTGTTACGATGTCCGCCGGGACACGCATGTTGGTCTCCACCTGTGCCGCGCCGGTACGGGGCTTGGTCAGCTCGATGTTGGGCGAGGTGGTATTCACCACGATCTTCGCCTTGCCCACCACGGTTACGGTAGTATCGCCGTCATAGGCGATCAGATCCACATCGTAGTAGACGCCGGACCGCAGGCTGGAAACGTCCAAAGTAACCCGGTAGGGATTGGCCTTGGCAGTATCCTTGGTGCTGTCGTTCCCGGCCATGGGATCCACCCCTTCGGGGTTGACCAGCGCAGCGGTGCCTTCCACCTCGGTGCCGGTGATCCGGGCCTTGACCATAGAAGTCGTACTGACTTTCGGGCCGTCCACGTCCCAGGCCAGCAGATCAAGGGTCAGGGTCATATCGCCGTTCGCGGTCTCCAGCAGAAGTCCGCTGTTGTCGCTGAGCATCTTGGCGGCGCTGTTGCCCGCATACGGGGTAGTAGACAGCTCCACGTGGGGACTCTTGTTGAAAGCGATATATTCTCTGCCGTTGCTCAGCGGGATCGGATCGGTCCACGCCTTGCCCGCGGGCAGGTAGTCGGTCAGCCGGTTCTTCGTCGTGCCGCCGATGGTGGTTTCCCAGCTGTACTGCTGATTGGTCAGGCCCACCTCAGCCGCCTGGGCGGAGGAGTACTTCACCCCAAAGCCGGACTGCTTGACGATATAAGTCTTGCCCAGCAGGCCTTCTACGCCCTTGCCGGCGTCCTGGCCACCGTACCCGTCGTTCCGGGTTCTGGCGCCGTTAGAGCGGATCTCTTCCACAAACACCTGATACTCGTAGAGCGTGGACAGGTTGTTCCAGGTAGCCTTGGCGCCCTCGGCGTTGATGACCTTGGTCTCAACGGGCACCTGAGAAGTGCCCGAGGAACACCATTTGGTGTAATCGGTGACCTCCTGGGGCTTGCCGTTGGCATCCTTCTTTGAGGGGTCAAAGGCCTTCAGCGTCAGGAAATACTTCTGATAGCGTTCCATAACGCTGCTGTTGCGCTCCATGGTCACTGTGATGGTGCCGCTGAACTCATCTCCCGCGCCGTCACCGCAGCTGGCGGTGTACTTCAATCCGGTGGGGAACCGGGGATAGGTCATGGTTTCGGAGAACAGCATTTCGTACCCGCTGCTGGTCTTCAGCTGATCCATCTTGTCCAGGGTGGATTCTCCCGTGGATCCTGAGGTATCGGCCTTGACCGCGTCGTAGTATTCCTTGCTGACCGCCACGCAGGTAGAGCCTATGCCCGCCTCGTTGACGAACGCGTAGCTGTAAACATTCAGCGCATCGCCGGTAAAGTTGGCGGCGGAATCCACGTAAGTGCACGCGTCTTCGGGAGAAATGGGCCGGTCGGAGTTCAGGCATCTGCCGTTGCGATACAGCAGCACGCCTTCCACGTCGCTGGAGGGAGCGTCCCAAACCAGCACTACGGGATCCATTGGCGACTCCTGCTCCTTAAAGTAGAGCGTGTTGGCGGGAGGCGCGGCCGGACTTACCAGAATGCTTGTAATGCTGTTGCTGTCCAGCGAGGTGCTGATCATATCCTTGTTCCGGGCCGCAACCTGCATGTAGTATCTCATGCCGGCCTGGAGGCCGCGGACATAGATAACTTTCCGTCCGTCCGCGGTATCTTCCAGCGTAGCCCACTCTCCGTCGTTGGCCTGTTCTGCGTTGGCCATGTTGGAGGAGGTGGAGTAGTACACCAGATATTCGGTATAGTCCGGGTTCCCGTTGGGAAGCACCTCCAGCGCCACCTTTTTGGTGTACTCGCCGGGAGTATCCTCCGCCCGGGCGCCGTTGGCCGCCGGGACATTTGCCCTGGTGTAAACGGTGCTGCTCGCCGGGGCACTTAGGTTGCCCACTTGGTCACGGGTCTGCACGTACACGGTGTACTGGGTGTTGGGCAGCAGCTCGATCTCCTCCATAGAGCCCTCTACAAAGATGCCCGTGAAGGAAATGGAGTTCGTGTTCAGCCAGTCGCTCCAGGCGCTGGTGTTCACGCCGTCACTGATGCGGAAGCGGTAGGGCTTTTCGGCCAGCTTGCCGCTGGCGTCCTTTACGTTGTTCGCCACCGCTTGGATCCGGTGCTTCGTTACAGCGCTGCCAACCGTTCGCTTTGTGAAGGTAGCTTCCACTGTGGTGTTGGCGCTCAGGTTCCGCAGGGTATAGGAGGACACAGCGCCCAGATGGATTGCTTCCTTGCCGCCATCCGGCCTAATGATTACGTCGCTGATCCTGGCTCCCTCTTTGGGAGTGATCTGGACATTCAGCACCGATCCTTCGGGCACATAGTTGGTATTCAGTCCGCCTTCAATGGGCTCCCCTTCTGTAAAGCCGACAGAACCGCTTCCGTAAGCTTCCGAAGTAACCCAATATGTCTGGCGCACGAAGGTCGCCACGATGGTTCCGTTGCTGGCAGGGTTCGTCAGGGGGTACTCGTACACTCTCTGGCCCTGTTCATTGATGGTGGGGGTCAAGGAAGCTGCGTAGTCAATTTCCTTCTGGCCGTCCTGGGTCTCCTGCGTGACCACCAGGGAATCCAGCCGGTAGGTGGCCTCCGCCGTAATCTTGAAGGTGCGGCTGCCGGAAGCGGGCACCAGAGTCTCTCCCAGGGGATCGATAGTGCCGTGGTAAATTTCCACCGACTCGCCGTCCTCAGTACGGATCTCGGGAACCACGCTGGTGGTAAAGGCGTAAGCGTCGTCCAGATCGGCCACGTTGAATTTAACTTCCGCCGTCAGGCCGGGATCGTCTCCCGTGCCGCTGTAGGCGGGAACCGTATATTGATACGTGGCTACGGCGCTGGTGTTGTTCTCCAGCACGATTTCGCCCTCAATGGTCAGGGATTCCGTCATATATTCGGTGCTGACAGGCGCCATCTGGAATTCGATGACGCTGCCTTCCGGCACGCTGTATTCCATCTCACGTTTGGCCGGATCGGTCCTGACGGGAGACAGGTCCGTAAGCCTTACGGTGCCGCTGTCGGAATACCGGATGGTCAGAGTGCGGTAATCCACCGCAACGAAGTGTGCGTTGATGGTGGAGTTCTTCACGACCTTCAGCTCACCCACATAGCCGTTGCCTTCCTTAACCAGGGTGGAAACGTCGATGGGTTCGCCGGAAATCGTGACGGAGTCGATCTTGTAGCCTTCGCCGGGAATCAGCTTGTAGCGCATGATCTGTCCGGCCGGCACGGTGACCTGGCTGTCAGAGGTTTGATCCTCGTAGGTCAGCTCTGCCTCGCCGCCGGGTACGCTGGGGAAGGTTACCGTAAAGAGCTCTTCCTCGCCGGGCTCCGGATCGGGCTCGGTCCCGGGGTCAATTTCCGTTCCGGGGTCGGTTTCCGTTCCGGAATCGGCCGCGGCGGGCTCTTCCTCGGCCTTGTCTGCGGTCTCCGTGCTGGCGCGGGCTGCCTGCATGGAGAAGAAGCTGCCGCGGCTCTTCACCATATACGCGTTCAGCCGCTGTCCCTCCGGCAGGAACTCCGCCGACAGGATACCGTCATAGACGATATTCTGGATCTCAAAGTAGTACGCTTCCCTGACAGAATCATATTGCAGGTCGGCTTCCTTGTCGCCGTCGGGCTCGCGGCTCAGCTCGGTGCTGATAGTCATACCGCCGCCGAGCTTCTGGGTATAGGTCACCGTACCCAGCTGCATGCCCTCGTTGGGGAAGAAGTAGAATCTCCGGCTCTCGCCCGTGGGGACAAACAGCACCGGATTGGCGCCGTCGGCCGCCTGGCTCAGGGAGTGGTCCGCCTGCTCCATTCTGATCTTCCCGTTCTCAGAGCGGTAGTTCAGCTCGATGCCGTACTCGCTGAAGATCTCCGTGCGCTCGGAGGTGGCGGTCAGGTCAGGTCCGGGAGTATCTGGGCCCACACGGTCGATGATAACCGTGGTAGTCTGCCTGTCAAGGGTCTCGTTGCCGGCAGCGTCCATGGCCTTCACGCGGACCGTATACTCGCCGGTCTGATCAAAGGTGACAGACTGAGGCTGGGTAATGGGCCCTTTCTTGATCCAATCCTTGCCGTTGATGTAGTAGTAGAAATTGGCACTGCTCTCGTTGGCGTCATAGGCGCGCTCAATGTACATGGTTACGCCGTCGGACAGCTCGCCCGAATGATAGGTTGTGCCGCTGCCTTCGCCGTTTGCTTCGTTGACAAAGCTGACACGGATAGGCGACTGGTCGTTGGCGTCGCTGTCATCGCCGTCGGGAGCGATGTGGTCGATAGTGAAGGTGATCTTCCGCTCGACGCTTTCACAGCCCGCGCCGTTGAGCACCGTGGCGGTAACCTCGTACAGACCGTCCTCTTCCATGCTCAGGATCTCCGAGGCGGGAATGGTGGCGGACCTGACGGAATTGGGTTCGCCGTCGGCGTCAGAACGGTATCTCCAGTGCTTGACGGTATACTTCACATTGGCCACACCGGTCAGGTCGGCCTGGCCGTAAACATCCTGATACTGCACCGTGCCGCCGCTGGCCACCTCCACCAGCTTGCCGCTGGAGGTGGTGTATCGCGCCTGCCTGGGCGTAAACTGGATCGTCACCTGGGTGTTGGCAAAGAAATCCAACTCAGAGGACTGCACGTCCTGGGTGGTCTTGCCGCCGGTGATGGGCGTGTAGGTGCTGTCGAAGGCGGCCGAGTTCCCGATGTACGCCACCCGCTTGTTCATGGCGTTGGTAGCTGTGATCTCGGGAGGCATGGGCCTGGAAACGGAAAGCTTAATGTCTTCGACCCTAGTCTTGGTGCTGGTGTTGGGGTACACCGGGGAAGACCCGGTGCCCACGTTGATGGTCCTGCCCAGCCGAGTCGCTTCCGAACTGGAGAAGGTCTGGTTGTCGTAAGCAAAGATCGCCACGTTCAGCGAGTCGGTGGGCGTGTTGAGCATGGAGGTATCCCTAATGTAGATGTCGCCTCCGGCAGCGGGCAGAAGATTCAGCGTGCCGTTGTCGCGGCTAAGAGTGCTTACAGCCGCGCTCCGCTTAGCGGTAGAAGGCGTATAGGGATAGTAGGACACCTCGGTGCCGGCCTGGCCCACACCGTTTATCTTGTTGCGCTCGTAGAAGTAGTAACCGTAGCCGGCCACCTCGCCCTCGCGGTCGGTAGAGCCGTCCACGTGGATCTTGATGTACCGCGTGCCGTCGGTCATGTCGGTGTAGTTGCTGGCCTCGTAGTTTACAAACTCGGTGCCGTTAAAGGTCTGGCTTTCCACGCTCTGGGCGGTGGGGGCGTTTTCGTCCTGCTTGTAGAAGATGGCCCGGGCGGAGTTGTCTTCAATGTTGTGGGGGGTGGAAATCCCCTTGTTGATGTCCTCCTGGGTAAGGCCCCTGGCCGTCTCGGTGAGCTGCAGCACTATGTTGTTGCCCTTGGTCACGCGGCTCTTGATAAAGTCCACGTTCACGTTCCAGGCGCCGTAGGCGTTGCCGTTGGGATCCACATAGTTCGAGTCCACGGTTACGCCGGCGGCAGGCTGGTTCAGCGCAGTGTTCCAGGTAAGAACGGTGGTGCCGCTGGTGCTTCCATAGTGCCAGTTGTTATTGCTGTCCTTATAAAGGTTTTGGTAAGCGCCGCCGTTCAGCGCAATTTTCCAGGAAGCACTGAAGGTCTTCTGCTGGGTCTGCTTGCTCTTGCGCTCCAGAACAACGGACTGGTTGGTGGTTTTGGCGGTGTCGTACAGGTTTACCGTAGAAGGAGTAAAGGCCGGCAGGGGGGCATAAGTAACCTGGGCGTTGCCAGTCAGGTTCTGCTGGCACACCTTGCTTTCGGTGCTGCTGGTTTTGGCCGGCTCATAGCTGTAGCCCACAAAGGTCTTTCCGTCGGCGGAGTAATTGGCCTGCCGGTGGGTTACGGTGTCGGTAACCTTCTCGTACACGGTGAGCACCGCGCCATCGGGCAGCTTGTCAAAATAGTTCTTGCCGCTGCTGTGGTTCCTGCCCAGGGTGGTCAAGTGGCCGTTGGTCAGGTCATGGATACTCATGCCGTCCAGCTGGGAGATATTATCCAGCCAGCCGCCGGACTCCGCGAAAGCGCCCATTTTGGACGTGCCGCTCTCCGTATAGCTTGCCAGCAGCTCCCAGCGCCATTGGGTGCGGGAAATGCCGTTAAGCTGCGCGTTGTTGTAGGTGGTCTCGCGCTTTACCCGGTTCCCGTTCACGGTCTCGTAGTACTCGTAGGTATAATCTCCGCCCTGGGGCTGTGCCTCGCCGGGGGTCAGGTTGGTATCGGGATCGTAGGAAGAATCGGTAAAGGTAATTATATTATCCGTGCTGACGCTGCCGCTGAACTGAGCCACCGGCGGACTGTTTACGATAAAGTCGAAGATACAGGTGGGATCCGACGGATCCAGGGTGTTGTTCCTCACCTTTTCCGCGTCGGGGGCAAAGTATACTGTATACCGGCCGGGCTTTGTCACCTTAAGGTCCAGGGCGTCGGAGTACTTCCCACTGCGGGAGCTCTGCTCGATGGTGTCGGTGTCGTAGCCGGTAAGGTCGTGCACAATATACCAGCGGCCCTGGGGGAAGTCGGGGTTGGCGGAGGAGGTGTTGTACTTTGCCGGGGTAACGCTGAGCTGAATGTTGGCGATATCGTCGGCGGAGAACACCGTGCCCTTGCCGTTTACGCTGTCTTCGCTGCCCAGCTTGCCCGCCACCTGGTTGATAATGGGGGTAGAGCTGTTGGCATCGTAGCCGAAGGCCTCGTAATACTGCTGGGTGATGTAGGTGGCCGCGGTTTCAACCATATTCGTGCGGATCACTGTGGCATTGCCGGAGCTGGCTCTGGTTACGTAGGTGCCTTCGCCCTCCACGCGCTCGATAAACTTTTCGGTAATGCTCCGGTTGCTGGAGCGGCCCCAGCCGATCAGCTTGGCCTGGTCGTTGAGCAGGCGCCACTGGATCTGGGTGGAAAGCACCGGGTCGTTAAAGTCCGCAGAGGACTTGTCGGACAGGTACATGATGAACTTGGCCTTGCCGCCGCCCCACTGGGGTTCGTTTACCACTTCGGAAAGCTTTCTGGCTTTATCCATGGTCAAGTCCAGGTTGGAGAAGATGGCCAGAGAGTCTTTCGGACAGCCATGGCCGGTGGACTTGGCGGAGATCATGGGGCCGAAGCCGTAACAGTTGGAATCGTCGTGAGGGGTGGGATCTTCGCTTTCGCTCGTGCCGATCCGGATCCCGTCTACGGTGGGACGGGGAGCGTTGATATTGGGGCTGAGAGTGCCAGAACCGGAAGCGCCGCTGCCGGAACCGCTGAAGCTGCTGTACCAGTTTACCAGGGTATACCGGCTGGTGGTGGCAGTAGAGGGGAAGGTCACGCCTGTCCGGTTTTTCGCGTTCTCCCAGTCGGGCCAGTCGCTGTTGAACTTGGCGGCCAGCTGGGCTGGCGTCCTGTCGCTGCTGCCGGTGTTATACACGTACAGCTGAACGTTGCTGCCGTTCAGGATCAGGCGGAAGTGCCGCTTGGAGTTGGCGGTGGTATCGGGCTTGGAGAAGCCGATGGTTTCAATCTTCTGGCCGTTGCTGCCGGACCAGTTGGTCATGTTGATGCACAGGTCCTCCAGCATATTGGTTGTGGAAGTTATCTTGGTATAATCGCCGGAACGCATCAGCGCGCCGTCGGCAAACCAGTCCAGGTTCAGGTCGGTAAACTTAAAGATAAACCAGTTGTATTCGGGCATGGTCTCCGGGCCGCCCATCATAAAGGCGTAGCCGGAAATAACCCAGGTGCCGGCCTGGTTCTGGCGAATGGTGGTGTTAAACAGGAAGCCGAAGCCGTCGTTGGCGTGGGGGACACAGTAGGTGTCGTCCACAGAGAAGGCGATCTCTTTCTGGGTGGGCTGGTCCACGTTCAGGAACAGCCAGTCGCGGAAGGAGCCGTACTGGTAGCCCAGGCCGTAAATCTCCTTCATTCTTTCTTTGGTGTCGTTGGGGTCGTCGGAGCCGGTCAGGTCAGCGGTTTTGTAGGAAGCGCCGTTCGTCCAGGTACGGCTGGTGGCATAGGTCATATCCACCATGTGGTAAATTCTCCGGACTACGGTGGCAAAGTCCGACGCGGAGGAGCCGTAAGAAGTCCAATCGGATTCACCGGTCGAAGTCGTGCCGGCACCCTTGATGAACTTGCCGGCCTGGGTCCAGGAATCTCCCAGAGGATTGCTGAAATTGAGGTAGGTGGCGGCAGCCGACCTGCTGCTTCCCAAAGACTGATTTACACTCACACTTACTCCCGAGTTGTACGCCCAGCTCCAATTGTTGACAGGGGGAGCGGCAGGATACCGGAAGTTGGCCGCATACCTTGTATAAATGGAAGCCGCCGTGTTATTCACCAAATCCGCGGCGCCACCACTCCAATTGGTTACGCCGTCAGAATTGGCGGGGGTGGGGCTCTGGCTTGCCAGCATCTGGCTGACCGAGCTGTAGCTCCTGGTCTGGCCCATGTATACCACGCGGTCCTGAGACTTGGTATAGCGCGTAACGCCGCCGGTCGTCTTGTAGGTGGCGCCGGTGGGGTCGCCGGCCAGGTTGGTGTGGATATAGCTGGCGTTGTCGATTACCACCGTGGGAATGGTCTTTGTTCCGCTGCCGGTGCTGATCCGCATGTACTGGGTGTGGTCGTAGCGCACCCAGCCCTTCATATCGCTGTTGCCGGAAATACCCTGCACATTTACCATTTCGGGGGTGAAATACTCGTAATGGTTGGGGTTGTTCTTATCGGCATAGGGGCAGCCGGACTGAGAGCAGGCGCCCGTGCAGGAAGCGTCGGTGCTGCCGTCGGGATTTTTCCAAGTGCAGGTATGGCTTGCGATCCGGGTGTAAGCCGGAGAGCTGGTACCGTAATATTTGGCGTTGATCTTTAGGGCCGCAGCATTCTTGATCTGCGCGGGCAGTATCTTGGTGTCGGATTCATCCACGTTGCCCATGGCTATGGCCACTTCAATGCCCTCGTGGTCCAGCGCGGAGGTGGGCCCGGGGGTGTCGCCAATGGTACGCATTACCGCCGCGGAAGACACGGCAGATTCGTTTGTAAGGGTGTCGGAAGCGCGCACCACAACAGAGGTGTAGTCATCGTTGCCTAACCCCGAAAGATTTACGCCCGCCTGATAGTAGAACTTGGCGCCGTCGCCGGTGTACACCCCGTCTTCCCACGCGGAAACGTATTCGGTGGTGTTATCCAGGGCAATTTTCTTGTTGGCCGCCGCAATGCTGGGATCGTTAAAGTCTGTCCAGGTAAGGCCGCCGTTGGTGGAAAACTCGAACTTCGCGATGGTTTTGCCGGTGATGGGTTCCGACCGGACAAACAGCCACACGGTAGAGTTGGTGTATGTACGGTTGTCGTAGGGCTTAAATACTCCGCCCTCTTGCTTTACCAGCCGGACCTGGGGCGTGTTGGGCGCAGACAGGTCCACCTGGAAGTAGACGCTCTTTATATCGGTGCGGTATTCGGCAAAGTCCTCCGCCCGGGCGTCGATGCGGTAGTAGCCGTCCTTTGTCACCGAAAGCTCGGTCATGTTCTCCACCTCGGTGCCATCGTCCAGCACTTTGTTGGGCAGCACGGTCCAGTCGGTGGTGGTTACGCCGGGCAGGGCGCCCACGTCCGTTTGAGACAGCCGGGTAAGGACCGCCTCGCGGGAATCGCCCAGGGCCGAACCGTCGGTGGTGGAGATATAGTACATTCTATAGCTGTAGTTTTTAATGCCGCTGCCGCCCACGTCCTGGGCGCCGCCGATGTCGATCAAAACCTCGGCGCCTTTGCCGCCGACCACGGAATTCTCCGCGTTTTCAAGGGACATATCCTTTCCGGAGGGAGAGGTGATCTGCAGGCCCGTGGGGGCGCTGGAGTCGATGGTGAAGGTATCGGAATACCCGTAGGTGCTGTAGCCGGTGTACAGGTCGGTAATTACCAGCTTATAAGCGCAGGTATTGCTGTTGATCATTTCGTCGGAAGCCCCGCTGGACAGGTCGCTGAGCCTTTGAGGCAGCGTGACGTTTTCCCACAGGTTGGAGAACGTGTTTACGGGGTTGCCCTCTTCGTCCACCAAGGCCTTGGTGGTGGTGAGGTGATTCACGCGGTACCACACAGAGTGGTCCTGATCCACCACCTCGTTGCCCTCCTCGTCCTGGGCAACCGTGAATTGGCGGTTCGCCGTAAAGTAGATATCGGCCCGCAGGTTGGCGTTTTTCAGCTCCGCGCCGTCGGAGGTGGTGTAGGTTTTGCCCACGGCGTTTTCATCGTTAAAAGTGGTGAGCATGTTCAGGGGAAGCTGGCCCTGGCCGCCGCGGTAGACCTTGCCCGGGCTGCCTGCGGTAAACGTGCTGATTTTGGGCATCTCGTACCGGCAGCTGAGCATGGTGTCGTCGGTATTTTTGGGCGCACTCGTCTTGCCGTCGGTGACGATTACACCGCGGATATAGTAGGTTTTGCCAGAATCCAGCCCCGTTGCCGTCATGTGAATGGGCGTTTCGGGCAGACTGGCATTTGTCAGGGAGAATTCCTGGTTGGTTCCCTTGCCCGCGGGCCCGAAAGAGCCGTCTTTTTTCAGGTACTGCACCGTATTGGAGCTGGTAAAGGGCAGCGTTTCAGAGATCTGGTAGCCCACCGTGGCCTTTTTGCCGCCGTCACCGGGCTCGCTGATATACAGGTCAAAATCGACCTTGCCGCCCTGGGCGTCTACGGGGATCACGTCTACCGGGTGAGCCTGGCCGTCGTTGACACCCACGATCTCCTCATAGGTGTCGTCCCAGCTTTCGGCGTAGCTGCCCTTGTAGTCCACAGCCATGCTGTCGGCGTCCAGGCGGCCTTCCGCGAAGCTGTAGAACTGAATGGCGCAGGTGTGCAGCGAGTCTTTGATCAGGTAATCGTCGTTAGTACTCTTATTAGAGTAAGCTCGTATCTCCAGATGGATCGTGGCAGATTTGGGACCGCGGGGCGTCTCGTTGAAATAGAAATCCACCGTGCTCATCAACGAGTTAAAGGTGCGGCTGTCTATGCTGCTGTTGTTCTTTTGCGAGTAGGTAAGTGTCAGGCCGCTGTTATTTCCATAGGACGCTTTCCAGCCTGTTCCCAAATTCTCTTCGTTCAGTAAAACAGCGCTGCTGTCCTGCTTAACCTCTGCCGAGGTGATCTTGATCGCCTTGACATTCCACAGCTGATAATAGTATGAGCTGGTGTTGGCGGTAAAAACCCGGTTTGAAAGCAGGTTTACCGGGTCTGTGGTGGGGCTGCTGATGGAGCCGTCCGTCGCGTCGTAATCACCGTTTACGGCAATGGGGAAAGAACCCCAGCCGGCCGCAGAGGCGGTGATAAGCCCGCCCACAGCGATCACAATGGCCAGAAGCACTGCTACGATCGCTCTTCGATTTCCTTTCCGTATGCTTGTTCTCATCTTACCCATGAAAACTATACCTCCTTACCGATCCCCGCGTACCGGTTAAGCAATACCGGCCGCACGGAGGATATATGCATAAGCCCAGTGTCCTCTCTTAACATCGATAAAGGGACAGTAGGCATTCTCCTGAATGTTGCGGATCTGGAATTCGCTGGGAGCATTTTCCGTGATCATAATCAGGATTTTGACGGCTTCTGCCCGGGTAATCTTTTTGCCGGGACGGAAAGTGCCGTCCTCGTAGCCGTCCACCACGTTCATGTCGTAGAGGGCGCCTACGTGTTTGGTGTACCACGCCTCGCCGCTCACATCGCTGAACGGCGGGGTGTCGCCTACAGGCAGTTGAATCGCCTCGTCCAAAAGCTTGCAGGCCTCGGCCCTTGTAATGGTGTCGTTGGGCCGGAAGGTGCCGTCCGGATATCCGTCGGCAATGCCTTTCTGCTTTGCGAAAGCTATATAGTTGGCGTACCAATCGCCGGCGCTCACGTCGGTAAAGGACCGGCCGTAGTTCTTGTTGGGATTGTATCCTCCCAGGGCGCTTACCAGCATCTTAACAAATTCCGCCCTGGTCACCTTGTTCTCCGGTTTGATGAGCTTGCCGTCGTAGCCGTCCAGGAAGCTGGTGTTGCGGAGATCCTTGTACACCGCCGCGTATACCACGTCGCCATACACCGGGGTGAGGGCGGGATCCACCAGGGTCTGCCCGTCGGCAGTCCAGCCGATCATGCCGTAACCCACTTCCGACTTTACGCCGGGCACCGTGGGAGGCACTTCACCACCGCCCAGGAAGAACTGCCCCTGGCCTACCAGCTTGCCATACTCGCCTGCATCGAAGAGAACGCTGACCGCTCCGCCGCCGGCGGTTCTGGGCTTAAACACGGAAATATCCGCGTAGTTGTAAACCGCCTTGGTAATGTCCGGTTTCGCGGCGTCCAGAACACGGCAGCGCAGCACTACCGTTTTGTCTTCAAAGAAGCTTTCGGTCTGAATAGTGATCCCGGCGCCAACGTTGGGATTGGAAGCGTCCATCATCACCAGGAAGTCACTGGGCGGCCGGGGATTTCCGTCCTCGTCCAGCTCCAGGTTGTAGTCCGTCAGATTGCCTTCTTCGTCCCGCACATGCAGGGACCAGGAGATCTGAACCCTGCCGTCATAACTGGCGCCGTACTGGCTGTAGACCACAGGCGTTACAAAATCGAGGATATCCTCGTCGCTGTTCCTTACGGGGTAGTTCTCGTACTGTTTGAGCAGCCGGACCGCGTAGGGCCGCAGCGCCTCCTGGGTAAGGTTGAGCACCAGTACCTTGCGTTTGCCGGCGGTAATGCTGTCGGAGAGCGCCACCGCTTCAAAGGCCAAGGAACCCAGGATCTCCGTGTTGCAGGCCGTGTAGACCGTCAGCTCGCCGGTAAGCCTGTCGAATTCCACCAACAGGGTCTTTTCGGCCTTCTTCTCAGCGTCCTCGTCGCCCTCTTCCACGCCGTCGGGATACTCGATCAGATAAATCTTGTAGCCGATGGGCCGGGGCTGATCCTCGTCGTCTTCGCTCTTGCCGGGCTCGAACACCTTTTCCAGGCGGAGGCCGTGGCCGCTGGGAAGCCGGGAAGTGATCAGGTCAATGTCGATGCCGGCGTCCTCGATCTTCGTACCGTACTGGTCAAAGACCTCGGGCAGGAACTGGTAAACCACCGAGCCCTTGTCGGCGTAAGGCCGCTCCAGGGGCTCCAGCGCGAAGCCGTTGGCATCTGAACCGTTGATGTACAGGTAGGTGGGGATCCTGGCTTCTCTCTGAAGATCCAGCGTGACGATTTTCTCAAAGGAAGCTCCCGTTTCGCCCTGGGTGCTCACCTTGATCTGCACCTTTCCGTTGGCCCGGTTGGAGATGTCCAAAAGAATCTCTTCGCCCTGGGCCGGGCCGTTGGGATCCACCCGGGTGCCGTCCTTGTTAACCCGGGGCGTACCGTCCTTCTGGTCCGTTACGGCAAAGGTCACGCCGGTATGGTCTCCCACAAATTCCCATACGGGATAGGTGATATCGCTGTTGTCCTTCAGCCAGGCGGTAAACTGATCCAGCACCCAGGCTTTCAGGGTGATCTGCTCCACGTTGTCCTTGGAGCCCACGAAATCGGTGACCGCGCTGTTCCAGGTGGGAACGTCGGGCCGGTAGTCGTTGCTTTCGTCCAGAGACAGCTCGTTGGCAAAGGCCGTGCCCTTCTTCACCTGGAAGGTCTGATTGCTCAGGCCGGGCACCAGGCTTTGGGGCTTCCCCTTGGGAGTGGCGGTAACGGTGAACTGGCTGCCCAGGAACACGGGCTGCAGGGTCAGTTCCCATTCGTTGTCGGCCCCCGTAGGCTTGGGCTGGGTAAGGCCGGAGATCTGCTCCATCTGCACGTCGGCGGGAGCTCTGGCAATCTCCTTGCCATACTGGTCGTATACGGTAACGCCCAGCTTGATCTTGACTTCGTCCAGATCCTTTCCGGGAACAGAGGGCTTCTGAATGCCGCCCTCCACCACCGAACCGGCTCCGTAATCGGTAATCCTGGGAACCGCGTAGCTGGGGGTCTGCTCGCTGTTCTTTTTCACCGTAAGCTTTGCCATACCGCAGATATCGGTAAACCCGGCCACTGCGGAAGATGCTTTCAGATAAAGGGTGCTGTTCCCCCGGGTGTAGGCGTCTTCGTCGAAATACACCCGCAGGTAGCCGGAATTCACGTCGGTAAATTCCGCCCGGACGCTGTCAGGATCTGCATTGGAACGGTCGCTGCTGACGGGGTCTCCGGCAGCGTTCACCACAGACCATTCCACCGGGCTGTTCATGGGATTGCGGAACTGGTTGAACACCTGCCAGTCCATGGTGTACTCGGCGTAACCGGTACCCACCTTGTCGGGCAGGGCAATCTCCATTTCCGCCACAGAGCCGGAGCTCTTGGGCTTTACGGTGGCCGCGCCCTTCATGCCGGTCACCTCAATATAGGACACCTGCGGGCTTGCATCTCTCCACACCTGAATGGTCTGGCTTTTGGGAGCCAGGTTTCCGCAGGTCGCAATCACGGTAAAATCGCTTTGCTCCGCCTGATAGGTCACGGTGACCAGCTTTCCGACGGTATCCACCGTCAGGCCGGCGCCCTCGGGCGGGTTCGCAGGATCGATGCTCCACTTGATATCCGCGTCCCGCATCAGAATACCGTACTGGTCCCTGACGTAAGCCACCAGGGCCAGGGTGTTCGGATCCTGTCCGTAGACGGGAACCTCAATGCCGTCCTGATAGTTTTCCCAGGGAATGAGGATCGAGCTGGGCACGGAGGGGTTTCTCGTAACGGTGATGGCATGGGGATCGGACTCCAGTCCGCCGTTGACCCGGACCACCACCCACACCTTGGTGGGAATGTCCTCGGCCTGGCTCACACTGCCGAAGCGGAGAATACCGCTGTCCGTCAGCGTAACGGAACGGGCTGTGTACTCGCTGCCCGCCCGGGAAATATCCGCTTCGGTCATGGTCCCGTTGGGGAACTCTACGGAAGAAAGCTTCCAGGTCAGCTCACTCTGGGCGAAGGTGTGGCCGCTGCCGTACTGGGTGGAGCCGGTGGCCGTAAGCTGCGTCAGAGAGCTGCCGTTTCCGGCCTGATCCGGGTATTGAAGGGTCCCGTTCGTCACGGAAACCGAAGTGGGCATTTCCGTGTTCCGGGTGATGTTCAC
>CAZBDS010000001.1:47064-53546 GCA_964490735.1 uncultured Acutalibacter sp.
GTGCCGGAAGCGTAGGACAGGCCGCTGAAGACAGTGGGTTTCCGGGGCTCCCGCTGCACGCGGACCGTGACCCGGTTGGAAGTGATGTTCATAAACTTGGCATAGACCCGGAAAGTGCCGTCCTGGGCCGTATGGTCCGCCCGAATGGTGGCGTTGTTGGCGCCCTCCAGGTAGACGCCGGCGGGAAGCTCGTCTCCCACCGACAGGGTCTCCCAATCCTCATAGGGCTCGCCGCTGGGATTGGCGTTGCCGCCGGGGGAATAAGCCCGCTCCACCTGGTCCCAGTCCCACTGGGAACCGTATTGGTCGAAGGGCACTACCTCCAGCAGAACTGATTCGGTTTGACCGGCGGCTTCTTCCGCCGCGGTGGGGACCTTTACAATGTACTCGCTCTGAGTTTTGGGCTGGTTGATCCGCACGCTCTGCAGGGAGCGCTCGTCGTAGGAGAACTTGAACTGATATTCCACAAAACGGGTCAGGCCGCCGTATTTGGCGGTGACGCGGCAGGTAAATTCCGCGCCCCTGGGCACATGGCTGTTAAAGGTAAACCGGCCCCGGTTGATATTTTCCGTATTGATGCTGGTGGGATAGCCATCCGGCGCGCTTTCCGGATAGGACACCTGGAAGGAGACAATGCCCCTCATCTTTTCAATGTCCAGGGAACCGTTGGTGCGCAGCCCCTGCTGAATATCGTACTTGGAGGGATCCACGCTGGGAATACGCCACTGGTTGGCAAGCTCCAGAATACCGATGGTCTCGGCCCGCTCCTGAATGGCGCCTGTGCTGGTCTCGGCGGGCACCCGGTAGGTGACCTCATATTTGTTTCCCACCGCGGTGCTGCCGTCTTCCAGAATTTCCGTAACGTTTTCCGCCACGGTAACTTCATTGCGGGGCAGCGTCAAGCTGGTGGAGAGGTACTCCAAACGGTTGTCGCTTTTGTTGATGGTAAGGGGCAGGGTGATGGGCTCCACGCCGGAGCCGTAGGAGACGGTCAGGGTGTAGTCTCCCCGGACCGCTTCGTTCACGGCCATGCCGTCTTTATATTTAATAGTATACGCGTTTGTATAGATCCAGCCGTTTTCTCCGCTCTGGACCACCTGCTCCACGGTAAAGGCATTATCCACCTGGGAGCTGTCGCCGTCCTTGGTGATCTCCAGATTGCTGAAGCGATCCGTATAGGGAATATGGTACTGGTCGTACAGGGTGGAACGGACCATCAGACCGGAAGTGAGCACTTCCCCGTTGACCACGTCGCTGCCGGTACCGGTCATCAGCACGTCTTCGGCAGTTTCCGACCCGGAGCCGTCCAGCTTCGTGTTGCCCACCCAGAAGGTGGCCTTGCCGGAAAGGCTGTCGTTGGGAATATTGTCCCGCTCCAGATCCACATACCGGGGCTCGGAATCGTCTTTATACAGGCGGACCGTAAGGGCCTGATCCGTCATGGCGAGACCCTGGGGATCATACACGGCCCGGTAGTACAGCTGGCCGGGGGTCCGGCTGGCCCAAATGTAGTTCTGGCTGTCCGCCGCGTCGCTGGTCACGTGGAGCTGGGGCGCCGGTACCGTGGCGGTAACCCTGTCCGTTTCATTCTTGTAGGTAATCTCCGTAGGCAGCATATCCATAATCACGCCCACGGGGCCTGTCATATAATACTCGTCCCGGGAGGCGTCGTCGGGATCTACCGCGCAGTAGACCTTCCAGACCTTCTGGCCGTACACCCGGTCGTTGCTCTCCGGCGTGGAAGCGCTTCCGTACCTGGGGTCTGTAATGGTCGCTTCCTTTACACGGTAGTAGGAAAACGCCTGGCCGGAAGGAGTGGTTCCGGCAGAAGTCTTGATCAGCTTGGCGGGGGTATCCGTCTCGGTCAGCTGGCAGCCGGGGGTGCCGTCCTTAGAGGTCTCCAGCAGCGTGCCGTCCTCCAGCACGAATTCCCACTTCACTTTTTTCGCAAACTCTTCTATGCCCATTTCCCGTTCGGGAGTAGAGATGGAGTTGGCGGAAACGGTGGAGGCCATGTAATACTTCAGGTCCACCGGCTTGGTGTCGCCGTAAGCGATGGGCACCCACCGCTCCGCCGTATCGTTGAGCTGGGACTGCTCCCAGTCGGGGACCTGATAACGGGGATATTCGCCCCGCTGGAGCTCGGGCACCGTAAAGTCGGGATTGGTGATGGGGATCATCTGGTCAGGATTGGAAGGATCGGGGACCATGTCGGTGCTGAAGGTGTTGTTCACCAAAGCCATAAACCCTTCCATCACATATTTCTTATCCATGTACTCGTACCACAGATCCGGGGTGCCGCTCATCTTGGGCGCCACGGCAGCGGCTCCGTTCCACTCAGCCCGGCTGGTGGTGCCGATCCGCCAATCGGTGATCTGGGGCATACCATAATAATAGTAAGCAACGCTTTCCTTGTCGATGTTGGCAGAGCTGCCGCTGAGCTGGCGGTACTTGTACTTCTGGACCACGCCGGCGGCTCCCATGGCCATGGAAACCCTTTGGCCGTCTTTTTCGTAGTAGAACTGATCCACGATCTCCTGGGCGGCAGCATCGTTCTCCGGCAGCCGGATAGAGTTCGCGAACAGGGTGTCCCCGGCAGATTCGGCGGGCTTGGGGCGTCCGCTGTCGTCATAGCCGGCGTAGCACTGGAATTGCAGGTTCATAACGGACACGTAGCCGTCCACGTTTTCCCGTTCGCCTTCCTGCCAGTTGCCCCAGCTGTAGGAGAACTGCACATAATAGTCCAGCAGGCCGGTGCCGGGGTGGGAAACGCCGGACTGATCCGTCCAGTCGTTAGTCCGGGTGGTGGACACCAGCAGGCCGCTGAGGTCCGGGTCCAGGCTGCGCCCGTCGGCGTCGGCGCTCATACCCTCGATAAAGCTGTTATAGATTAGTTCAGTCTTGGCGTCGTCCAGGTATTCCCGCATGGCCGGGCTGGAGGAGACACTGGTGGAGGCTACCACCGCCGTGGTGGCTCCCATGGTCGGCAGGATCGTCTGCCGTGCGGCGCCGTTCGCAGGGTTCGTTACCGGGATCACCTGATCGGCGTCGGTCTGGAACACGAAGAAACCTTCGCTGACCGCCTGCTTGCGAATGTTGATGGAGTCGTCTGTCACAGCGGGCTTCTTGATCTGCAGGCTCATGTTCAGGATACCGGTCTCTTCGTCAAAGCCGTCGTTGAGGAGGTTACCCTCTTCGTCGTACACGGGAGTTTGAACAAAACGAACGGCGGAGCCGGTCGGCAGCACGCGGGACTCGGCCTCGCCGGCTGCAGAAACGGGCTCTCCGTCCGCTGCCAGGGCGAACGGGGCGAAGGACAGTTCGTTGGTCGCAACGACTGCCGCCAATAAAATTGCCCCTAATCGCTTCCACTGTCTCATCGATTCAACCTCCTAATCTCTCCGCTGCGCTTCGGCTGTGTGATTCGGATCGATCTCAAAGATTCAACATATAGTATTATTTGCACTTACGGCCACTACTCCTAGTGGCAATTTTCGAGAAATGGGCATGGGTACCCCATGGTTATAGTTTCATTCTCTAATATTATAACGCAAATATACAAAACGTCAATATTTTTAGAGAAATTTTTCCGTGAATTTTCAATCTTTTTTGCGGATAACCGCTGGTTCTTTTCTGGAAAAAACTGAGGCGCGGCAATTTGAATTTCGACTTCCGTTTTTCATCTTTTTCAATTATATACTATATGTTGTTATTTTGTTATGGGTGCAGCCAATACCCTGTATTTTCCCTTTGGATTTTCCGAGAAACTCAATGGTTTTGTCTCCATTTTTTACGGAAATCCCTTACTTTTTCGGCGATTATCCATTGACAGGGAAATTTTTATCCCTTATAATATGTATAAATAATGCTGTAAGTATAAATTCCGGAAGATATTTTCCCGGAAACAAATAATCTATCAAGCAATTCTGCGGCTTTCAAACCCGCAAACTCTGTACTAAGGAGGGAATCTGTTTTGAAAAGAAACTCTCAGTATTCATCTGGCAAAAAGCTCCGCGGCCTGTTCTGCACAGGTCTGGCGGCCGCCATGCTGGCGGCAATCGCCCTGAACGGCGCTGCTGCCAACACAACGCCCGTCCAATACGACACAGAAGTGCGCAGCTCCTTTACGCACACCGCGGCCCTGTCCGGCGGTGAGCTCTATTGTTGGGGCAGCAACGACGAAGGCCAGTTCCCCGGCTACAACATGGATTATTCCTCCGAGCCGGTCCAGCTGCTTTCCGGCGTGCAGGACGTGGCCGTTTCGGAAAACCGCACCCTGGTGGTGGATTCCGACGGTGCTTTGCGCGCTTTTGGTTTAGATCCCTGCACGGGCCGCAGCTATGAAAAGGACGGCACGCTCATTGCCGGCGACGCCGCCCAGGTAGAGGCCGGTCCGGACTTCGCGGCCTATATCAGTAAAGGCGGAGCCCTTTACGCCTGGGGCAGCAACGCCCAGAATCAGCTGGGAAACGGCCGGGACCGGCTGGCCGAAAAACCTGTAAAACTATTTGACAGCGGCGTGCAGAAGGTCTCTCTGGGCACCGGCTTTGCCTTTGCCCTGATGGAAGACGGCTCTGTGTACAGCTGGGGCGCCAACGAGTTCTGCCAGACCGGCAATTGGGACAGCGAGGTGCCCTCCACTTTGATCTCCAAGCCCGTACAAGTGGCCGAGGATGCTCAGGATATCAGCGTGGGTTCCCGCCACGCCTGCATTCTGAAGAATGACGGCAGCCTGTGGATCTGCGGCGACAACACCTACAGCCAGGTCGGCGTTGAGAACAGCGATTCTTATTTCCCGCTGACCAAGGTGCTGGACGGTATCCGCAGCGTCAGCGCGGGCTACCTGCACAACCTGGCCATCTCCAACGACGGCACCGTGTATTCCTGGGGCTACGGCCTTTCGGGCCAGCTGGGTACCGGCAACGAACAGCGCCAGTGGACCCCCACTGCCACCGCCTTTGATTACGTGCAGGTCTTTGCCTGCCACAACAACACTTTTGCCATCACGCCCAACGGCTATGTGCGATCCTTTGGCGACAACACCAACTACCGCCTGGGCAAGGACAACGGCTCCGACTCCCTGGTGCCCATGACCATTCTGGACAAGGATATGAACTGGGTCTACCCGGAGTTTGCCAAGGATAAGACGGAGGACACCGATCCCAACCAGCCGCCCCAGCCGCTGCCCGGACACAACGACACTGCAGACCCCACAGAGACGGACGACGATCCCCAGCCGAAGTCCAACGGCTTTATCGACGGTTACGAGGACGGCACCTTTAGGCCCGACAATCCCGTAACCCGGGCCGAATTTGTAAAGATGCTGGTCTCTGCCCTGTGCGATGACTTCGATCCCAATGAAAATTACGGCACTACCAGCTTCGCCGATATCCCCCTGAACATGTGGTACGAGAATTATGTGGCCTATGCCCAGCAAAATCAGCTGATCGACGGCTACAAGGACGGCACTTTCCGGCCCAACAATCCCATTTCCAGGGCCGAGGCCGCCAAGATCACCGCCTCAATCCTGGGCCTGAATCTGGAAACGGCGCCCGACGCCAACTACAGCGACGTGCCCGCCGACAACTGGGCCGCCCTTTCCATCAACGCCCTCACCCAGAACGGCGCCCTCAGCGGCGACGGACACGGCCGTTTCCGTCCCAACGACAACATCACCCGGGCAGAGGCTGCTAAAGTCATCGTTTCGGTGCTCAACTTCCGGCCCACCGAGAGCGAGCGCCAGGAGATCGCTGAAAACCAGCCTAACAGCCCCTTCGGCGACGTATCTAACAAGGCCTGGTACTATGCGTACCTGCTCCGCGCCGTGGGCTACGTAGAGTAAATCCTAAAGGAATCGAACCGTCCCCGGACCCCTGCGGGTCCGGGGATTTCTTTTCAGCCCTTGCGTTACCCGCGGTGTTGTGATAAAATAGCAAAAGGCCTTTGGGCGGCCGTTTTTCCGGCGGTCCCCGCCTGCAAAGCCGCAGCGCGCCTTTGGGAATCCATATTCAATTTTTAATAAAGAGGGTATCTCGCTATGAATCCTACTGAAAAGACCATGGAAAAAATCGTAAACCTCTGCAAAAACCGGGGCTTTATCTTCCCCGGCAGCGAGATCTACGGCGGCCTTGCCAACACCTGGGACTACGGCCCTCTGGGCGCGCGGCTGAAAAACAACGTAAAGGATACCTGGCGCAAGCGTTTTATCCAGGAACGCAAAAACAGCTATGAGGTAGACGCCGACATTCTGATGCACCCCAGGGTCTGGGAGGCAAGCGGTCACGTTGCCTCTTTTTCCGATCCCCTGCTGGACTGCAAAGAGTGCAAAATGCGCTTTCGGGCGGACAATCTTATCGATGACTTTGATCCCGAAGCCCATGCCGACGGCATGACCAAGGAGGAAATGTTCCAGTACATCAAGGACCACCACATTCCCTGCCCCAACTGCGGCAAGCACAATTTCACCGATATCCGGGAATTCA
>CAZBDS010000002.1:0-29393 GCA_964490735.1 uncultured Acutalibacter sp.
ACAACCGGGAGGGCCTGCGGGTCTCCTTCCCCGCCGGGGAGGGGGACGGCTGGTTTTTGCTGCGGCTGTCCGTCCACGACCCCATTCTGCCCCTGAACATCGAAAGCAACGTGCAGGGCGGCGTGAAGATGATCGAAGACAAGCTGCGGGAATTTTTCCGCACCCATGGCCGGGGAATCGACCTTTCCCCCCTGGAAAAGCAGTGACCGAAAGGAGAGAATAAGACGTGAGGATCGTCATAAAAGTTGGAACCTCTACCCTGACCCACGCCACCGGGAACCTGAATATCCGGCATGTGGAGCGGCTGTGCAGGGTCATCAGCGACTTAAAAAACGCCGGGCAGGAGATCATTCTGGTGTCTTCGGGCGCCATCGGCATGGGCGCCGGGAAGCTTTCCCTGCGGGAGCGGCCCCGGGACATGCCCACCAAGCAGGCAGCTGCCGCCGTGGGCCAATGCGAGCTGATGTATGTCTATGACAAGCATTTTTCCGAACACGGCCACGTGGTGGCCCAGATCCTGCTGACGGGGAACGACCTGGAAAGCGAAAGCCGCAGCGTCAATTTTAGGAACACCCTGAACCGGCTGCTGGAAATGGGCGTGCTGCCGGTGGTCAATGAAAATGACACCATCGCCACCGACGAGATCGCTGTGGGCGACAACGACACCCTGGCCGCCATTGTGGCCGCCGAAGCGGAAGCGGACCTGCTGATCCTGCTGTCGGACATCGACGGGCTGTTTACCGCCGACCCCCGCAGCGACCCGGCGGCCCGGCTGGTCCCGGATGTGAAAGAGCTGACCCCGGAGATCCTGGCCCTGGCCGGAGCGCCGGGCTCCCCCCTGGGCACCGGAGGTATGCAGACCAAGCTGAAGGCGGCGGGGATCTGTATGGAGCATCACATCGACATGGTAATTGCCAACGGCGGCGACCCCGACCTGCTGTACGACATCGGGGAGGGAAAACCGGTGGGCACCAAGTTTTACGGAAAGAGGGAAAGCCAATGACCACTGCGGAGATCCTGGACCGGGCCGCGTCCTGCAAAAGCGCCCTGGCGGCGGCAGAGCCGGAGCAAAAGAACCGGGCCCTTTTTGCCATGGCCGAAGCGCTGCAAACCCACGGCAAAGCCATTTTGACCGCCAACAAAGAAGACCTGCAGGCGGCGGAAAAGACCATCTCCCCTGTAATGCTGGACCGGCTGGCGCTGACAGAACAGCGGCTTAATGCCATGCGCGCCTCCCTGGCGGAGGTAGCCGGGCTGGAGGATCCGGTGGGCCGGGTCATCGAGAGGACAGAACGGCCCAATAGCCTAGAGATCCAAAAGGTGTCGGTGCCCCTGGGCGTGCTGGCCATGATTTACGAAAGCCGGCCCAACGTGACGGCGGACGCGGCGGCCCTTTCGCTGAAAAGCGGCAACGTGTGCGTGCTGCGGGGCGGCAAAGAGGCCATTCGGTCCAACACCGCCATCGTTGAGGCCCTGCGGGAAGGGCTTCAGGCGGCCGGGCTGCCCGAGGACGGGGTCTCCCTCATCACGGACGTGACCCGGCAGAGCGCCCTGGACCTGATGACCGCCGTGGGCAAGGTAGACCTGCTGATCCCCCGGGGCGGCTCGGGGCTGATCCGCTCCTGCGTGGAAAACGCCAAGGTGCCCTGCATTGAAACGGGCACCGGCATCTGCCACATCTATGTGGACCGGGACGCCGATCTCTCCATGGCCTTGGACATCGTGGAAAACGCCAAAACCAGCCGACCCTCGGTGTGCAACGCCGCCGAGGTGTGCCTGGTGCACCGGGACGCGGCAGAGGAATTCCTCCCCCTGCTGAAACGGCGGCTGACAGAGGACCGAACCGCCGCCGGCCTTCCCCCGGTGGAGCTCCGCCTGGACCGCCGGGCGGCGGCGTTCATCGACGGGACTCCCGCGGGAGAGCGGGACTTCGACACGGAATTTCTCGACTACATTCTGGCGGTGAAGGTTGTGGACAGCACGGAAGAGGCCATTGAGCATATCCGGCTCCACTCCACGGGCCACAGCGAGTGCATTGTCACCAAAAACCAGGACGCCGCCCGGCAGTTCACCCTGCTGGTGGACAGCGCCGCCGTCTATGTAAACGCCTCTACCCGGTTTACCGACGGGGGCGAATTCGGCCTGGGCTGCGAAATGGGCATTTCCACCCAGAAGCTCCACGCCAGAGGGCCCATGGGCCTGCGGGAGCTGACGTCTTACAAATACATCGTCCGGGGAACCGGGCAGATCCGGTAAGGAGAGAACCATATGAGCAGATTTGGATTTATCGGCTGCGGCAATATGGGCGGGGCCCTGGCCCTTGCCGCCGCCAAGGCAGTGGAGGGGTCCATCGTCCTTTCGGACCACCACCCGGACAAGGTGGAGGCCCTCTGTGCCCAAACCGGCGCGACAGCCGGGACCAATGAGGAAATTGCCGCCCACTGCGACTTTATCTTCCTGGGGGTGAAGCCCCAGGTGCTGAGAAGCCTGCTGACAAGCCTGGCTCCCATTCTGAAAAGCCGAAAGGATCCCTTTGTGCTGGTATCCATGGCCGCGGGGATCCCCCTGGAGGAGATTTGCTCTATGGCCGGAGGGGAGTATCCGGTCATCGTCATCAAGCCCAACACCCCGGCGGCTGTGGGCGAGGGCATGATCCAATACTGCAAAAACGGCCCGGTCACCCAAAACCAGGAGCAGATCTTTTTGGACTCCATGAAATACGCCGGGAAGCTGGACGAGTTGAGCGAACGCGCCCTGGACGCGGCAGGATCTCTTTCCGGCTGCGGCCCCGCCTTTGCCTGCCTGTTTCTGGAGGCCCTGGCGGACGGCGGCGTAAAGTGCGGCCTGCCCCGGGACAAGGCCATTGCCTATGCCGCCCAGACCCTGATCGGCACGGGCAAGCTGGTGCTGGACACAAAAAAACACCCCGGCCTGTTAAAGGACGAGGTGTGCAGTCCCGGGGGCAGTACCATCGCCGGGGTATACGAGCTGGAGCAGGCGGGTTTCCGCGCCGCAGTGATCTCCGCCGTCTCCGCCGCTTTCCAGCGCACGAAGGAGCTGGGCAAAAGCTGAACTACAGCCGCTGTTCCAGCCAATGGAGCATGTCCCGTAGACTTCTTCTTTGTTCGTCTCGTTCAGAATTTCATGGCGGGCGCCGGGATACAGCTTTAAAGCAAGGTCCCGGCAGCCCGCTTTTTCAAACAGGCCGAAGACCTTCTTCACTCCCTTTCCCATATTGCCCACCGGGTCGGCGTCCCCGGCAAAGAAGGCCACCGGGGTACTCTTGTCCATCTTTTGCAGGTTTTTCCCACTGCCGATGTACTGCAGGCCCTCCATCATGCAGCGGAACATGCCCACGGTGGGGACAAAGCTGCACAGGGGGTCCGCCACATACCGGTCCACAAGCTGAACGTCCCGGCAGATCCAGTCTGCCGTGGTGCGGTTCGGCTTGAATTTTTTATTGTAGGCCTCCAGGGACAGGGCGGTAACAAGGCCGCTGGTATACTGGGGGCCCTTTCTCCTGCACAGCGCTCCGGCAACCGCCTTCCCCAGCGCCACCATGGGAGCCGCCTCCTGACCGGTACCGGAAAGGATACAGCCGTCCACCGTGCCGGGGTAGTCAATCAGGTAGGTGCGGGCCTGGAACGAGCCCATGGAATGGCCCAGCAGAAAATAAGGCAGCCCGGGATATTTCTGCCCCACAATCTCCCGGAGCTGATGGACGTCCCGGTTCACGGTAAACCAGCCGTCCGTGTCGGGAAAGCAGCCGTACTCCTCCTTTCCCCGGGCGGTTTTTCCGTGGCCTAAGTGGTCGTGACCCGCCACAGCATAGCCCCGCCGGTTCAGGTAAGCGGCAAAACCGGCGTAGCGCTCCACATATTCGGAGATCCCGTGGACGATCTGCACCACGGCTTTTGTTTCCCCCTCCGCCGGCCACAGCACGGCGTGGATCTGATGCTCTCCGTCTGCGGACAAAAAGGTGAAATCCTGCTTTGTGCCTTCCATAAAAGCTCTCCTTTTCGTTCTGCGCGCCTCGCTTTACCCAATGGTCCAGCAGGCGTTTTTCACTTCCTCCATTTTCAGCGAACGGCTGGACCGGATTCCCGCGTCCAGCATAGCCGCCGACCACAGGTTGTTTTTGAGATCCAGGGTGTAGTGAAGGGGCTCTCCTGTTTCAAAGTGATGGAAGACTTCTTCCGCCAGATTGGCCCTCCCGGCGGGCAAGGGATATTCGTCGGCCTGATACACCTTGTTGGGGGTGGTGGAATAGCGGTCGAAATACAGGCTGACGCAGGGCCGGCGATCCGCGCCATTTCCCACGATCAACGCGCCCTTTTCGCCCCAGACGATAGGCCCGGTGGGATAGCCGCTGCTCACCGTGTTCCAGGTGCCCTCCAGAATGGAGACCGCGTCGGGATACCGAACCGTAAGGGTGGCGTAATCCTCGGCGTCGCCGAACCGGTGGCTGAAATTGGCCTTTAAGCCGTAAACGCCCAAGGGCGTTTCCCCCAGATACCAATTGGAAAGGATCGTGCCGTAGCAGCAGTAGTCCAGCAAACTTCCGCCGCCGGCCGCTTCCTGGTGCCACCATTCCTTCCCCATTTGGCGCTCCGTCATCACCTGGCCGTAAGAGAAGGGCCCCAGGGAGTCCATGTTCCGGTACTGGAATTTATACACTTTTCCAACGGCACCTTCGCTGACCAGCTTCTGTCCCAGCCGCACACCGACGCTCCAGGTGCTGGGCCAATTGACGATGCACTCCGCTTTCCCGATCCGGGAAGCCCGCTCGATGGCCATGGCATGCTGGGTGGAATAGGCCAGGGGCTTTTCCACGATCACGTGGATCCCCCGCATCAGGATCTCTGGGATCACCACACCGTGAAAGGCGTTTTCGCAGTTTACCAGCACCAGATCCGGCTTTTGCTCCAAAAGCTCTTTATAGTCCTCAAACACCCGGGTAAAGCCGCACTGTTCCTGACAGTTCTTCAAATTCATGGCCCGGCTGGAGCTCTCGAAATATTCCGGCTCCACCAGGGGCTTGACGTCGGCGGCGCCGATCCACTCCACCCGCTCCGGCATGGCAAGGAAGGGCTTGATCTGATCCAGCACGTGCATGTGGGCAAAGCCCACCAGTCCGATCCTGTACTTTTTTGTCATGTCTCTCTCCCCTTTTTTAAAAAACTGTATGCAGCGGCAGAATGCCCTTTTTCTCGATCGCTTCCGGAATGGTGCACATGATATCCACCACGTGCCTGGCGTGCTCGGGCGGCAGGCCCACCGGCCGGTCTTCTTCGATGGACTTGATCAGGTCCCGGACCACGGCGCACTGGAAGAAGTTCATCTCCCAGGAAGGAACGTCCCATTCCATGGGTTTCATCCAACCCCGAATCCCCCGCTCCGGAGCGTCCAGGTAGACCTCCAGCTTCTCCAGGGGATTGGCCCTTCCGCCGTTATGGAAGGTGATGGTGCCCTTGGTGCCGAAGATCTCCATTTCCGGCGCCCTGGAAGCCTTTTGGCAGAAGCCGGATTCCACCACCGCCATGGCCCTGTCGCCGTAATCGAGGGTGATGATGTAATTGTCGTACAGCTCGTCCGCCCGGATCTCCATGCCGTCGAAGGAACCTGTCCTCACCGTGCGGAGGGGCTCGGAGATCTTTGCCATGCAACCCACGGCCTTGGCCGGACCCAGGATCCCCGTGGTCATGGTCAGCCCGTGGACACCCATGTCGTACAGGGCCCCGCTGCCCGCCCGGTGAAACCAGGTGGGGTCCGCGGTGCGGTACTGGAAATACTCCGGCCCGCCGTGGCACACGTTGGTGTGCACCTTCATGACCTCTCCAATGCAGCCGTCGGCAATCAGCTTTTTCGCAAAGCGGATGTCGTCCCGGAGCATGTGAATGGGCGAGGCGGCAAATTTCACACCGGCCGCTTTAGCCGCCTCGATCTGTTCCGTGACCTCTTCCACGGTAAGGCCCACCGGCTTCTGGGAGTAAAGGTGCTTCCCAGCCTTTAAGGCCTTCATGTTGATCTCGTGGTGGGAGGGAATGGAGGTGGTGTTCATCAGGATCTCAAACTCGCAGTTTTCCAGCAGCTCGTCGATGCTCGTATACCAGGCCGGCACCTGAAAGCGCCGGGCATACTCTTTGGCGCGCTCCGGCACAATGTCGCACACCGCCACCATTTCCGCCTCGGGAATGTCTCCGATCCGGGGCAGATAGGTACTACCCGCGATGGAACCGCACCCGATCAGCGCCACTTTCCATTTCTTCATTTTCGTACTCCTCCTTGTTTTTGCGGAAAGCGAGCTCCGCTTTCTGAGTCCATTATATTCCCAAGGGGCTCCCTTTGTAAAGTGGTCGAAATAAAAAACTAGGACGGGAAAGAACCGCTTTACACCGGAGCCCGTTCCCGATATAATAACACTGTAAACAGTTTTTTAGAAAGGCGGGCATGACGTGAAAGAAACCATATTTTTCGGTGCGGATTACTACCCGGAGCACTGGCCCCGGGAACGCTGGGAGACCGACGCCCTTTTGATGGAGGAGCTGGGGCTGAACGTGGTGCGCATGGGGGAATTCTCCTGGGTGAAAATGGAGCCCCGGGAAGGGGAATTCCACTTTGAATGGCTGGAGGAGGCCATCGAGGTCCTGGCGGCCCACGGGATTAAAACCGTGCTGGGCACCCCCACGGCGGCACCTCCCGCCTGGATCGTCCGGCAGGACCCGGAGATCCTGCCGGTGGATTTCCACGGCAGGCGGCGGGAATTTGGCGGCCGCCATCACGACTGCCAGTCCAACCCCCACTACCGGGAGCACGTGGAGCGGATCGTCACCGCCATGGCCCGGCGCTTTGGAAACAATCCCAACGTCATCGGCTGGCAGATCGACAACGAGCTGGGCAACAGCCATGACGACCTGTGCATGTGCGAATCCTGCACCGGCCGGTTCCGCCGGTGGCTGGAGGAGAAATACGGCTCGGTACAGGAGCTGAACCGGGCTTGGGGCACCCATTTCTGGAGCCAGGACTACGGCAGCTTTCAGGAGGTAAAGGCCCCGCTTTTGACCGTCACCGGCCGAAACCCCTCTCAGATGCTGGACTGGAAACGCTTCTGCTCCGACCTGATCGTAGAGTTCCAGCAGTTCCAGATCGACATTCTCCGGCGGCTGTGCCCCGGGCAGTTCATCACCCACAACCTGATGGGCCTTGCCGACAAGGTGAATTACTTCGACCTCTCCAAGTCCCTGGACTTTGTCAGCCACGACCAGTACCCCCTGTTTACCGACGGCATAGTGGACCCGAACCGCCGGGCCTCGGAAGCCGCCGCGCCCCTGGACCTGATGCGCTCTATGAAAAAGGAAAACATCTGGATCATGGAACAGCAGTCCGGCCCCTCAGGCTGGGAGTGCTTCGGCCACACACCCTCTCCCGGCAAGCTGGCCATGTGGGCGGTGCAGTCCATTGCCCACGGGGCGGACACGGTGGTGTTCTTCCGGTGGCGCACCTGCTCGGCGGGCACGGAGCAGTACTGGCACGGCATTCTGCCCCACAGCGGCATTCCCGGCCGGGCTTATGGGGAGCTGCAGGAGATGATCCGGAAGCTCCAGCCTGTATTGGAGCAGACCCGGGGACAGTCCTCCCGGGCGGAGGTGGGCATTGTGTATTCCTACGACCAGGAGTATGCCCTAAAAATTCAGCCCCACACACAAGGGCTGGACTACAACGACCAAATCAAAGCCTATTACCGGGCCTTTTTCCGCCGGAACGTGCCGGTGGAATTCGTCTCCGACCGGGAAGATTTCTCCCGGTACAAGCTGCTGGTCGCCCCTTTGCAGTATCTAATGGACCCGGCCTTAGAAGAAAAATACCGGACCTATGCGGAGCAGGGCGGCACACTGGTGCTCACCATGCGCGCCGGCGTAAAGGACAGGAACAATCTGTGCGAAACGGAGCTGCCCCTGCCCGGCAGGCTGGGAGAGCTGCTGGGGATCCGGATCCCGGAATACGACTGTATGGGCAGCGCCGCCGTAACGGTGACCCTGGACGGGGAAAGCTACACCGCCGAAAAGTGGAGCGATCTCATCGAGCTTGCCGGCGGAGAAGCCGCGGCGGAATATGCCTCCCGCTTTTACGCCGGGACCCCTGCCGTAACGGTGAAGGAAACCGGCAGGGGCCACGCCTGGTATGTGGGCACTGAGCCCGGCGACCCGCTGCTGGACGCCCTGGCGGGCAAATGGCTGGCGCAGGCCGGGATCCAAGGCCTGGCGGAAACGCCGGAGGGCCTGGAGATCGCCGTGAGAAGGGGAGAAACTGCCGACACCTTCTTCGTGCTGAACCACGCGGAGCAGCCCCAGGCTTTCGAGATCCCCCAGGGCTGGGAGCCCGCCGTTTCCCAACCGGCAGAAAAGGTTCTTGCGCCCTTTGAATACCGGATCTACCGCAAGGCGCGGTAAAACAAAAAGCACGGAGGCTTTCTGAAAAAGCCTCCGTGTTTTTCTTTTTGCCTCAATCAGTAAACGACCTTGACCGGCAGGCCGGTTTCCATCGACTTGTTGCAGGCCAGGGTAAAGGCCACGCTTTTGTAAGCGTCGGCATAGGGAGAGCGGATTTTTGACGGGTCGCCGGTGAGCACCGCGTCCACAAAGGTGCGGTCGCAGACCAGGCCGAAATCCACCTGGCTGTTCACGGTGATCCCCACCTCGTTGTCGCTTTTCCGCTGGGTCCCGTCCCCGGCAATGGTGCCCGCCACCTGAGCGGCCTTATCCTGCTCGTCAATGCCGTACAGGGTGGCCTTGGTGCAGAGGTAGTAATCCATGCGGGCGCTGCGGGAACCAAAGGTCATTTTGGAATCCCAGGAAGCGCCGTCCAGGGAATAACAGCCGGTCATCATGGTGCAGGTGACGCCGTTTTGGAAGGTGATCAAAGTGGTGGAAAGGTCATCGGTAAAGTACCCGGGATTTTCCTCCTGGGTGATATACCCCCGGCTTGCCACGGAATACACGGTATCCGGCTCGCTTTTCAACAAGTACCGCAGCATATCCATCTGATGAATGGTCTGCTCTACCAGCTGGCCGCCGGAGGTGCTCTTTACGTTCCACCAGGGCGCGTCGGGAATCCCGCCCACCCGGGAGGCGGCCACATGGAGGATCTGGTTCTTTTCTATAAATTCCCTGGCCGCGTCGTTGATGTTGTCATAGCGGCACTGGAAGCCGGAGGCGGCGATCAGGCCCTTTTCCTCCACCTGCCGCACCAGCTCTTTGGCAAGATCCATATCCAGGGCCAAAGGCTTCTCCACAAAGAAGGGGATCCCCCGGCGGATCGTCTCGAATTCGATCCTTCCGTGGCAGGTGGGAGGAATGCAGATAAACACCATGTCCGGCTTTATCTCCTCATACATGGTCATGAAATCCGTATACGCCTTGCCGCTGCCCGCCTGCTTGGCGAAGTTCTCCGCCCGTTCTAAAATCAGGTCGCAGAAGCCGGCCAGCTCGATGTCGTGAAACTGAAGAAAATGCTCCAAATGGTAGGCGCCAATGCCTCCGCACCCGATCAACGCAAGCTTTTTCATAACAAGAACCCTTCCTTTCTTTGCATTAAAATTCTAAAATTTTATCGATGGCCTTCGCCACGGACTTGTAAAAATCGCGGTAGCTCATGCCGGGGCCAACGGAATCTTCCTTGGAGACCTCGGCGGTCAGATAGCCGTTGAAACCTGCCTTTTTCAAGGCGGGGATCACCGCTTTCCAGTTTACGTCTCCCTCCAGCAGGTCCACAAATTTTCCGCCCTGGTTGATGCCGCCCGCCCGTTTAAAATCTTTGATATGGACATTGTGAATGCGGCTTCCCAAGGTTTCAATCCAAAATTCCGACCAGGAAAAGGCGATTACATTGCCCACGTCGTAATAGGCCCCCAGCATGGGGCAGTTCAGCTCGTCAATAAACCGGGCCATTTCCACCGGCGAGGTGAAAAAGCCGTTCCACACGTTTTCCACGCCCACATAAACGCCCGATCCCGCGATGAGGTCCTTCAGCGAAGCCAAAGTCTCCTGGGAGGTTTTATAATCTTCCGCAAGGGAGATTTGAGGGCTCTGTCCCCCGGGCACGGTAAGAATGCCGCCGCAGCCCAGCGCCTTTGCGCATTCCAGCTGCTTTTTCAGCAGGGCTTTGGCAAATTCCCTGTCTTCCTTACGGGGAGAACCCATCTTTCCCCCGTATAAAGAAGTGGAAATGCTCACCACCGGCAGCTCGCAGCGCCGGGAAACGGCCCGGATCTCCTCCAGCTCCTCCCGGGTGGTAGACAGCGAAAGCCCATGGGCAGAACTGCCCTCTGCGTCCACGTTCAGCTCCACTCCCTCGAACCCGGCCTCCTTGAGCTCCAGGAACATCTGCTCAAAACCCACAGAGCTTTCCACCGCCCAGGCATTGATGGATTTTTTCATAATATCCCGCCCCTCTCTTGATTTTACGGTGAGTTCAGTATATACTCGTACCAGAAAAAATTCTATACAGCAATCGCCTTATTCTATGGACAAAACGCTTGAAACAGGAGCTGCCTATGCCTTCGGAACAATCTTATTACCTTTCCCTGGAAGTAGAGGGCAACAACGTGCGCCGCACCGACCGGGACCTGGTCCCCAACTGCGCGGGAGTCTGCGTGCTGCCCCAGCCTTTTGAAACCCACATACAGCTTGGAAGGGAAGATTATTACCTGCAATATTTGGTGCAGGGAAAAATGCGGGTCTGGCTGGAAGACGGGGAGCAGATCATGGAGCCGGGGCAGGCGGTGCTCTATTACCCCCACACCGGGTACCGGTACGCCATGCACGGCCGGGAGGAAGTCCAGTATTACTGGCTCCATTTTACAGGGAGCATGGCCGACAAGCTGGTAAAGGACTGCCGTTTGCCCAACCGGCGGCTGCTCCGTTTGGGGAGCAGCGCCCTCATCGTCTCTCAGTTTGAGGGGCTTTTTCACGATTTTATTCTGCGGGATCACTGCTTTGCCCTTTCAGCGGCTTCCCGGCTTCTTTCCGTCTGCGTGGAGATCAGCCGGCGTCTGGAAGAGGCCGGCGGCAGCCAGGCCGCCGGTGTGGGCCGCGTGTATCACGCCATTTCCCACATTCATCAAAACTATGAAAAGAGGCTCACCGTCCCCTTTTTAGCGGAGCTGGAACACGTCAGCCCCAGCCGTTTCCGGCTGCTGTTCCGGGAAGCCACGGGGCTTTCACCCATGGATTATATCACCGTACTGCGCCTCAACCACGCCCGGCAGCTCATGCTGCAAACCGATTATTCCGTAGGGGAGATCGCCCGGGCGGTAGGGTACCCGGACCAGCTCTACTTCAGCCGGATCTTTAAAAAGCGCACAGGCCTTACCCCCTCCGATTACCGGCAGGGGCTGCTGGCCGCTGTCCCAAAGGAAAAGCTGTAACAGCACAGGTCCTTCCCAGAACAGGCAAAAAGGAACAGGCCCGGGGAAATCCCCGGGCCTGTTCCTTTTTGTGCTTTAAGCTTGCAGTTCTATAATATGGCACACGCCGGGAATGCTCTCTCCCTGCTGGGAAGAGGTGGGAGACATAAGGGCTCCCGTGGCGCAAAAGAGAATGCGTTTCAGTTTTCCCCGCTCCATGTTTTTCAGCAGGTGGCCGCAGAGCACCGAGGCGGAACAGCCGCAGCCCGAGCCTCCAGCGTGGACGTCCTGGGCGTTCCTGTCGTAGAGCAGCAGCCCGCAGTCGTTGTAGACATTTCCCAGCTCCACGCCGTTTTCCTCCAGGCTCTGGCGGAGCAGCTGGGCGCCCACCTGGCCCAAGTCTCCGGTGAAAATGCCGTCGTAGTCCCGGGGGGAAGCGCCGGTGTCCTGCAAAAAGCTGAAGATGGAATCGGCGGCGGCGGGAGCCATGGCAGCTCCCATGTTGGCGGGGTCCTTCACTCCCAGGTCCACGATTTTTCCCGCCAGGCCCCGGGTGATCTTGACCCCCGGCTTTCCGGAGGATCCCAGGACCACGCTGCCGGAGGCCGTGGCCGTCCACTGGGCGGTAGGAGTCCGCTGTGCCCCGTACTCCAGAGGCGTGCGGAACTGGCGCTCCGCCGAGCAGTAGTGAGAGCTGGTAACCGCCACGGCCCGGTTCGCCGCGCCGCTTTCCACCATGATGGCGGCCATCAACAGGGTCTGCGCCATGGTGGAACAGGCCCCGTACTGGCCCAGGAAGGGGATTTGATAGTCCAGCAGCCCAAAGGTGGAGGAAATGCACTGGTTCAGCAGATCCCCGGCAAAGATCATGTCCACCTGCTCCGATTTCAGGCCCGCCCGGTCCAGAGCCAGGGCCACCGCTTCCTTTTGCAGCTGGGCCTCGGCCTTTTCCCAGCTTTCCGTCTGCAGCGTGGTGTCTTCAAAGGTCTGGTCAAAGTCCGCGCCCAAAGGGCCCTGGGCTTCCTTTTTCCCGCCGACGGCCCCATGGCCGAGCACGACAGGAGGTTTTTCAAATTCCAGCGTGCGCTGTCCGATCCGTTTCATAGCAGTCCCTCCTTACAGTCCAAACAGAAAGAGGATCAGCCCGTAAACCACCGAGGCGGTGATGCCGAAAACCAGCACCGGGCCGCTCACCACAAACATCTTGGCGCCCAGGCCGGTGATGAAGCCCTCGGACTTAAACTCCATGGCCGGCGAAACCATGGAATTGGCAAAACCGGTAATGGGCACTAGGGTCCCGGCCCCGGCGTGCTTGGCGATATCGTCGTACCAGCCCAGGGCCGTCAGCGTTGCGGAAAGCAGGATCAAGGTGACGGACACCCCGATCCGGGCGTCCTGCTCTGCCAGGCCCAGCGCAGAGTACCACTGGAACAGCGCCTGACCGATGGTACAGATCAATCCGCCGAAAAGAAAGGCCAGTACACAGTCCTTGAAGACGGGCGAGTTGGGCGAGGCCTCCTTGACCCGCTGGCCGTATTCCTGTTTTGAGATGGTTTTCAAAAGCGAAATCCCCTTTCAAGGCAAAACTTTTTAAAGCATAGTTAACGCGGCTCATAAGTTCCGCCCAAAGCGGGATTTAGGAGCCCGGTGGCACAGATCTAGGCGCCACCTACTTAAAAATCGGTTTGTACCGATTTTTAAGCGCGTTTACTATAAGTTTCTGCCTTGAAAGGGGATTTATGCATCGATGGATTTTTTATGAAAATTTCAGTTCTTTCAGCGCTTCGGCAATCTCCTCGGTGTGCATGCCCCGGGAGCCCTTCACCAGCACGGCGTCGCCGTGAGAGAGCTTTTCCCGCAGGCAGGCCAGGGCCTCGGCGTTGGTGGCAAACCACAGTGCGCCCGCGCCATAGCCCTCGGCGATGGCCTTAGACAGGGGCCCCACTGCCAAAAGCAGGTCCACGCCCTTTTCCCGGGCGCAGCGTCCCACTTCAAAATGGCCCTCTTCGGCATAGGCGCCCAGCTCCAGCATATCGGCCAGCACAGCCACCCGCCTGCCCGCTGTCCTGCGGGTGGAAAGCACGTCCAGAGCGCTGCGCATGGAATCGGGACTGGCGTTGTAGCTGTCGTCGATGACCGTCAGGCTGCCCGTTTCAAAAATCTGCTGGCGCATGGCCGGGGCCTTGTACGCCCCCACGGCCCGGGCGGCGTCTTCGGCGGGCACGCCCAGATGCCGGGCCACAGCCATGGCGGCCAAAGCGTTTCGGACATTGTGCTGCCCGGCGGCGGGCACGAACATCTCAATCCGTTCCCCGCTGGGGGCGATGCAGGTGAAGAAGGTGCCCTTGTCGGCCTCCTGCAGGCCGGCGGCTTTCCAGTCGCACTGGGGCGACAGGCCGAAGGTGACCACCCGATGGCCGCAGGCCCCCTTCAAGGTGGGCAGCAGGTCGTCGTCGCCGTTGACGAACAGGACGCCGTCCTCCGGCAGGTAGTCCGCAATGTGGGATTTCTCCTTCAGAATATTTTCCCGGGTCTTCATGTATTCGATGTGGGACACGCCGATGTTGGTCATCACGGCGCAGGTGGGCTTTACCACGGCGGCGATCCGGGCCATTTCTCCCGGCATGCTGACGCCCATTTCCACCACGGCCGCGGTGTGCTCCTTTTTCAGGCCGCAAACGGTGATGGGCACCCCCACCTGGCTGTTCTGGTTCCCGGCGGTCTTATGCACATTGAACCCGGCGCTGAGGGCCTGGGCCGTCATTTCCTTCATGGTAGTCTTGCCCACGCTGCCGGTAATGCCCACTACGGGCAGGTCGAACTGGCTCCGGTACCAGGCAGCGGTCTTCTGCAGGGCGGCCCGGCAGTCGCTCACCAGCACCAGGGGCCCGGCGGCGCCGGGGATCTCCCGGTCAGTAAACGCGGCGGCGGCCCCGTTTTCAAAGGCCTTGCCGATGTAGTCGTGGCCGTCGGTCTTTTCGCCCTTGATGGGCACGAACATCAGGCCGGCTTTCGCCTCGCGGCTGTCGGTAAAAAAGCCGGTGACCGCCGTGCTTTCCAGGGCCTCCTCCGGACCCGCGTACTTCCCGCCGCAGGCCTTTACGATCTCAGAAAGTTTCAGGCGCATAACGCCGCCCTCCTTCATTGCCTTCTGTGTAAAAAGTGAACCGTTCTGTCCCTATCTGTTTACTCCGCCGCGGTCACCCATCACTGACCTTCGTCCAGCAGTTCCCGAATGACCACCCGTTCGTCGAAGGGGTGCTTTACCCCCTCGATCTCCTGGTAGTCCTCATGGCCCTTGCCGGCCAGCACCACGATGTCCCCGGGCTGAGCGTTATTGAGGCACCAGCGGATGGCCTCCCGCCGGTCGGGGATCTCGATATGCTTTCCCCGGGTCTTTGCCATGCCCACCTTGATATCCTCTATGATATCCAGCACATTTTCATACCTGGAATTGTCGGCGGTGATGACGGAAAGGTCCGCCAACCGGCCGCTGACCTCCCCCATCTCGTACCGGCGCACCTTGGGCCGGTTGCCTCCTGCGCCGAACAGGCAGATCAGCCGGTGGGGCTCATACTCCCGCAGAGTGGTAAGCAGGCTTTCCATGCCCACGCCGTTGTGGGCGTAATCCAGCAGCAGGGTGTAGCCGCCGGGCACGGGCACGGGCTCTACCCGGCCCTTGACCTTCACGGTGCGCAGGCCTTCTTTCACGGCTTCCACGGGAACGCCCAGCACGTGGCAGGCAGCCGTGGCGGCCAGGGCGTTATAGGCGTTGAATTTACCGGGGATATCCACCTCGGCGGTAAATTCCAGATCGCCGGTTACTTCAAAGGCCACTCCCAAAAAGCCGGGCTCCGTCATGTGGCGGCAGCGGGAGCCCCGCAGCCAGGCGCCGTCCGAAAAGCCGAAGGTCTTCACCTGGCAGGTGTGGCCCCGCAGAATTCCTTCCAGGCTGGGGTCGTCCCCGTTGACAACGCCCACCCGGCACATGGAAAACAGCAGCGCCTTGGATTCCAGATATTCCTCCATGTCCTTGTGCTCCACGCCGCCGATATGGTCCTCGGAGAAATTGGTAAACACCCCCACGTCGAAGGTGAAGCCGTAGACCCGTTTGTCCTTCAGGCCGATAGAGGAAGCCTCCATCACGCAGTATTCGCAGCCCTCGTCCGCCATCTGCCGCAGGAATTTCTGGATCTCGTAGCTCTGGGGGGTGGTGTTGTCGGTTTTGATCAGCCGATCGCCGACCGCCACGCCGATGGTGCCGATAATCCCGGTCTTGTGGCCGGCAGCCTCCAGAATGGAGCAGATCATATAGGCCGTGGTGGTCTTGCCCTTGGTGCCCGTGATCCCGATGGTTTTGATGTCCTTCCCCGCCGGGTTTTCAAACAGGGCGGCGCTCATCAGGGCCAGGGCCGCCTTGGTGTCTTCTGTCAAGATCACCTGGGCGCCGGGGGCCTCCACCGGCTCCTCGGCCACGATCACGGCGGCTCCCGCCTCCGCGGCTTTGCCGGCGTACTGATGGCCGTCGGAGGCCGAGCCCCGCAGGCACACAAAGGCGCAGCCGGGCGCCGCCTTTCGGGAGTCGTACACCACGTCCGTTACTTCCACGTCCTGAAAGCCTTCTGTGATCCCAAGAGGAGCCAAAAGCCGGGACAGTTTCATACACGCCAGTCCTTTCAAGCACAGGGTTTTCAGTCTGCCCCTTTCGCAGGGTCCCCGGGGCAGTTGCTGTTTTCATAATACTCTTTTCCGAAAGTATTGTCAACAAAGCCCCCGCGCTCCCGTTCCTCCGCCCGGCGGTGGAAAAGCCTGGCGTTGTGGCGCTGTTCGTAGTAGATGTCCGTCAGCATACAGACCTCCCGGCGGCGCAGCAGATCCGATTCTGCGTCCTTCACCCGGGCCTGCTTCAGGGCCCGGAGCCTGTCCTGCAGCAGGCCGCATTCCCGCAGGGCCTCCCGCTCCATTTTCCGGTAATCGAAGGGAGCGCAGGGCGCTTTCCAGCCGCACACCGTTCCCATCGTCGTCTTTTCCATAAAATCTCCTCCTTTCCGAAAACTTCCTTTTAGGGAAGTTCTAGTTTCATATTATAGTAATTAAATGAAATTGTCAAGAGGCTTCCGCCTAATATATTTCATTTAATTGAAAATTTATGCTTGACTCTTTGGAAAGAAGGAAGTATAATAAAGAAAACCTTGCGGACGGAAAGAAGGACGGCGGGTCATGATGAGACTGGACATACTACAACAGAAAAAGCGAGAGCTGGGACTTACCAACGCGCAGCTGGCCGCCCTGTCCGGCGTAACCGAAAGCACCGTGAACAAGATCACGGCGGGCATCAACCAAAATCCCAAGCTGGAGACCCTGCTGGCCATCTGCCGGGCGCTGGGCTGCCGGCTGGACCAGCTGATCGACCGGGACGGCCCGGAGCAGATCCCCGCGGCGCCCGGGAAGGAAATCACCGAGTCCGAGCGGGAGCACATCAAAAAGTACCGGGTGCTGGACGTGTGCGGCAAGCGGGCGGTAGACGCCGTGCTGGACGCGGAGCACGACCGCATGACCCACATTGTGGAACGCCAGCAGAAGGGCTGGATCACCTACATCAACTGCTACGACCTGGCGGTGTCCGCCGGCACCGGCGAGCCCTGGACGGACGACGCCGGCTACAAGACCAAGCTGGAGATCCCCACCGAGCGGGTGCCGGACAACGCCCACTACTGCGTGCGGGTCAACGGCGACAGCATGCGCCCCGCCTACCGGGACGGGGACATCGTCTTTGTGGAGCGGCTGGACGATTCCGTCCGGGAAGGGGAGATCGGCGTGTTCTTCTTAAACGGCGAAGGCTACATGAAGCGGCTGGGCCGAGGGCAGCTCTTGTCTTTAAACCCGGACTATTCCCCCATTCCCCTTCACGATTACGACGACCTGCGCTGTCAGGGGCGGGTGCTGGGCAAATTGCAGTAAAGGAAAGCCTTCCGGCCGGGCCGGAAGGCTTTTTCAATGGTTTATTTTTGATGGGACGGCGCTTCGGAAGACGGCTAATTTAAAATTTCCAGCAGCTCATACAAGCTGGAAATGCCTTCTCCCTTTTCTGTTCCGCCCCGCCGGATCCCGATAAACCGGCAGGAGGCGTTTTCCGCCGTTTTCTTATCCTTTTCCTCGTCCCCCACAAAGGTGAGCTCCGCCACGGGAAGGGAAAATTCCCCGGCGATCTTCTGCAGGCCCCGGGGGCCGGGCTTTCGGTATCCCGCCACAGCGGAGGAAACATAGCAGTCCAAACAGCCCAGCAGCTCCGGGATATCCTTCCGGAACAGCTCGTCGGGCATGGCGCTGGGCAGATCGGTAAGGGCCGCCAGGGCATAGCCCCTGTCCTTCAGCTTTTTCAGCACGTCCAGGGAATCGGGGTACAGCCGGGCCCGCAGCTTCAGGCCCTGCCAGAAAAGCCGGATACAGCGTTCCAGGGGAAGCTCTGTGTGCCAGTGGGCCAGCACCTTGGAGAAAATGAACTCCGGAGAATATTCGATCACCCTCTCGCACACACGGGGGTTAAATTCTGTCAGCAGCCGCACCGAGCGTTCCAGGTCCTCTTCAGAAACCGGACGGGAGGACGCCTGCCGGACCGCTTCAAAGCCGCGGCGGTAAAAGCCCACCCAGGAAGCGGGCATACCTGTGTACTCCATCAGCGTGCCCCCCAGATCGAAAACGACGGCCTTCATCGCTCAGTTTCCCCCTTTGTATCTAAAAGCCCATGGTCCCCACGGCGTGGGAGGTGACCACTGTGCCCAGATCCACCGTGCCGCCCTGAATATCGGCTTCATTGCCCTGCACCTCGGTGGTGACGGTAACCGTTCCGACGGCCCCGCGCTTTTTGGCCTGGACACGGGCTTCCTGCTCCGCTTCCTTTTTGGCGTAGTTCACGGCGTCCTCCAATTCCTCGAAGAAGGTCTTGCCCTTTTGGCCGAAGACCACATAGCCCACAAGCCCTTCCGGGCTGAGCCCCGGCTGGATCTCCACCGAGCAGGAGGCGCTGACGCTGCCGATAATGGCCCCAAAGGCGTTGGCCACCTGGTAGTTTTCGGGAATGACCGCCCGGGTGCCCAGCAGCTTCGCCACGTCCTCCAAAAACACGAAGATCGGCGCACCCACGCCCACCAGGGTGTAGTCGGTGCGGAATTTGGCGGAAAGCAGGCCGTTGGGCTTTTCGCTTTTTGCCTCTTCATAGCTTTCCAGGATAAAACGCTCCACGTCGGGGCCGATCCCCTTTTTCACAAAATCGGGATACCGGTGCTCCAGCAGGGCCGTCACCACGTTGACGTACAGCTTGCGCTTGACCTGGTCGTAAACTTCGGCGCAGACCTCCTCCGGGGAAATCCCCAGGTTGTGGCCGATAAACCGGGCGCCCAAAAGGGACGCCTCCTTCTCGTAGGCGCAGAAATCGCCCCGCAAATGCATAGCGTCGGTGGGGGTGAAGCCGCAAAGCTGCACCACCCCGTCCTTCAGCAGCCGGTCCACCCGCAAGGTGTACAGGTCCCTCCCCACGGCGGCGGCCGCTTCCTCCAACGGCAGGGGCCGTGCTTCCAGGGCCCGGCAAAAGGCCTTTTCCTCCGGGGTATACCGGTCGCTGTCCTCAATTTTACGGACCAGCAGGTAGTGCTCGTACAAAAACTTGGTGTGCTTCCGGCTGCCCAAACTCCGCAGGTCTTCCAGAATGGAAGGATATTCCTTGGCGGCCACGCACAGAGGCACCACCCGGTATTCTTCCAGGTACAGGCCGTGCTCGCTGTAGTGTACGGCGGTGTCGCCCCCCAGGCCCAGGGTGCGCACATACAGGCCGTTGACAAAGGTTTTCCACCGGCCGATGGACACCCCGCCAGTCACCGCCACGGGCACACCGTCCCGGATCAGGGCGATATCGGTGGTGGTGCCGCCCATGTCCACCACCACGCTGTTCCGCACTCCGGCCAGCCCCGTGCTCCCCAGAGCGCTGGCGGCAGGGCCGCACAGCAGGGTCTCCACCGGCCGCAGGGAAGAAAACTCCTCGGACATCAGGCTGCCGTCGCTGCGCACGATAACGATGGAATCGGGGTGCATGTCCCGCACGGCCAGCGCCTTTTTCACCGAGGCCAAAAACTCGCTGATCACCGGGAACAGCCCGGCGTTCAGCAGGGTGCTGGCCCCTCTCTGCAGGCAGTTCAGCTCGGAGAACAGCTCGTGGCCGCACACCACGGGAACATTGTGCCGTGCCTGAAAAATCTCCTTTGCCTTCTTTTCGTTGGCCGCGCCGTTGCGGGCGGCGTTCATCTCGATAATGCCCACACCGTCCAGGCCCTCAAAGCCATGTTCTATTTCCCGGCGGAACAGGTCCCAGTCCGGGTCCCGGGCTGAGCTGCCGGAAAAGCTGGTATAGCTCTCCTGAATATACATGTCTTCCGGGGCGGGCAGGCCGTATTTCCCGCCGTTTTTCCGAATGATATCCCGGTCGCCGCCGAAAAAGATCAGCTTGGCCCGTCCTCCCTTGTCCTCCACGCAGGCGTTGGTGGCCAGGGTGGTGGAAAGGGACACCACCTCCACCTGCTTCGCAAGCTCCGGCGGCAGGCCGTCGATGGCCCCCAGGATCCCGATGGTCAAATCGTTTTTCGTGGTGAGGGACTTGGCGCTCCCCAGGATTTTTTTGCTTTCAAAATCGTACGCGACGGCGTCGGTATAGGTGCCGCCGGTGTCAATGCCGATCCCCAGCTTCAAATGGATTCTCCCCTTTTCGATCTGCGGCCTGTGCCGCGCTTTGCTTTGTTTACTATAGCAAAGCCATGTTCCAAATGCAAGACGGAAATTTTGCAGAACGGAAATTTGCTTTTTCGCCCCACTGCGGCGGGCGCCTCTCTTTACAAGGCTCAAATTTTGCGATAGAATGGAGCCACGAAGCAAAGGGAGGGAACAGTATGAAAACCCACAATTTTCTGGAGCTGCCGCTGCGGGGCGAGCGGATCCACGAGGGCGAAGGCCTCTGCCGCCACGCCACCCTGTTTGCCGGGGAGGAAATAGACGCCCCGGTCAGGTTCATCAATTACACGGTCCTGCCGCCGAAGGCCTCCTTCGGCATGCACGGGCACCAGAACGACAACGAGTTTTACGTGATCTTGAGCGGGGAAGGCGTTTACCGGCAGGGCGAGGAAAAAGCCCCCGTAAAGAAAGGCGACGTGCTGATGAACGCCCCCTTTGCCACCCACGGCCTTGAGAACACGGGCACAGAGGACATGGCGGTGCTGGTGTTTGAAGTCGCTGTGAAATAAAAGCGGCCCCGGGCCGAAGGAGGAGTATAGTAATGAAACCGTTTATGGACGAAGATTTTCTGCTGAAAAACGAAACGGCCAAAGAGCTTTACCACCGTCACGCGGAGAACCTGCCGATTTTAGACTACCACTGCCACATCGATCCCCGGGAGATCTTGGAGGACCGGCGGTACGATTCCATCACCCAGGTGTGGCTGGGGGGCGACCACTACAAGTGGCGGGTCATGCGGGCCTGGGGCGTGCCGGAGCGCTTTATCACCGGAGACGCCACGGCAGAGGAGAAATTCCAGAAGTGGGCCGAGACCGTCCCCAACCTGATCGGCAACCCTCTGTACCACTGGACCCATTTGGAATTGAAGCGGTACTTTGGCGTAGACGAACCCCTAAACGGCAAAAACGCCGGGGAGATCTACCGGCACTGCAATGAACTGCTGGCCCGGCCGGAGCTCTCCGTCCGGGGGCTGATCCGCAGCTCCGGCGTGCGGCTGATCTGCACCACCGACGATCCCGCCGACGATCTGGAAGCCCACCGGCTGCTGGCGGAGGACCCGAACTCCCCCGCCGTGGTGCTGCCTGCTTTCCGGCCCGACAAGGCCATGCGGGCAGACAAGCCGGACTTTTCCCAATATGTGACGAAGCTGGAACAGGCAGTGGGATATCCCATCTCCACCATGGACGACATGCGCCGGGCCCTAGTAGACCGGATCGCCTACTTCGCCGGCCGGGGCTGCCGGGTATCAGACCACGGCCTGGACTGCTGCTTCTGCGTGGAGGCCTCTGAAAAAGAGCTCAACGACATTTTCCGGCGGGCCAAGGCCGGGGAAGCCATTACCCGGCAGGAGCAGTTCGCCTACCACACGGCGCTGCTGCTGGCGGTGGGCGCCGAGTACAAAAAGCGGGACTGGGTGATGCAGCTGCACTTCGGCTGCCTGCGAAACACCTCCCAAAAGCTGTTTGCAAAGCTGGGGCCCGACGCGGGCGGCGACGCCATCAACGACGCGGAAAACGGCGAGGGCCTTGCCCGGCTGCTGGACGCCCTGGACGGCGCCGATGCCCTTGGGAAGACCGTTCTCTACTCCCTAAACCCCGGGGACAACGGCACCATTGTCAGCATTATGGGGTCCTTCCAGGCCGACAGCGGCCTGCCCGGCAAGCTGCAGCACGGCTCCGCCTGGTGGTTCAACGACAACCGCTGGGGCATGGAGGCCCAGATGAAAAACCTGATGAGCATGGGGGTGTTCAGCACCTTTGTGGGTATGCTCACCGATTCCAGAAGCTTTTTAAGCTACACCCGCCACGAGTATTTCCGCAGGATCCTCTGCAACCTGCTGGGTCAGCTCGCAGAGGACGGCGAGTACCCCGCCGATTTGGAGTTCCTGGGGCAGGTGGTGGAAAACATCAGCTACTACAACACCCTGCGGTTTTTCCGCTTTGACGAGATCCTGCAGAAGTAATTATCATAAAAACAGGGCCGGAAGGGAATCCCTTCCGGCCCTGCTGGTTTTTGCCAAAGCTTACAGGCTGTACACGCCCTGCTCGTCGGCGTCGTCGAAGATGAGACCCAGGTAGCGGGCCGCCTCCCGCAGGACTTTCTTATAGTTGCCGTACACGCCACCCACATGATGGATATAGGGCCCAAAGATCAGCTTTTCCTCCCAGCGCTTCCAATTGCCGGCCTCAAACCACACGTAAGTACCGGTGGTCTCGGGGCCGTCCACGGCCCGGCCCTCGCCGCCGAAGAGATAATATTTGCCGTCGATGTCGTCAAAGCGGCAGAGGGTGATGTCCCCCTTCTTCATCTCAAAGCGCTCCTGGCCGCCCACCAGGCGGGCCTTGCAGGCCGGGTCCTTCAGCGAATAGGGGAAGGGCCCGCAGTGCCAAAGCAGCTCGGCGTTCTCATTTTCGGGGTGGCGAATGGTCAGGTCCGCCAGGAATTCCGATTCCTTCCCCAGGGTAACGGCGTGAAGAATGGCCAGGGTGACAGCGCCGTTTACGTCGGTTTCGCAGGAAATGGGCATACCCTCGTCGGCCATCTCCCCCAGGGTCATGCAGATGGGCACCCCCAGAATGGGCGTGGCGCTCCAGCATTCCATGGCGCCGGCGGCACAGCCGTACTGTTCCATCAGGTCCCCTACCGCCAGCTTGACGGCCGCGGCCCGGGCCACCTTGTCCTCCTCCATGGAGGAGGTATCCATGCGGGCCTTCACGTCGGCCAGATACGGGGCAAACCGGGGGTCCCCGGCGGCGATCTCGTCGGCCCTGGCAGCAATCTCCGTGGGGGCGATGGGCACAGTGGTAATGCCGAACCGGGTCATCAAATCCCCCTCGTTGGCGGTAACGCTCATAAAGGGCACCGGCCGCGCGCCGAACTTGGCAATGCGCAGGCCCTGAACGGTCTTTACCACGGATACCACCCGGAGAAAGCTGTCAAAGCCGTTTTTGAAGTCGTCGCTTTCGGTCTCGCAGTTCCAGATATAGCTGTACTTTACGCCGTAGCGGAGCATCACTTTGGTACAGGCGAACATGCCGCACTGGGTGTCCCGGCCCCGGCCTTCGTCGGTGTTGGGCCGTTCGTCCCGGGCGCCCCACACCAGGGTGGGAACCTTCAGGGCCGCCGCCACGCCGGCGGCGCACTGCTCCTCGCCAAAGTCGCAGTGGGGCGTAAACAGGGCATCGATCCCGGCCCCCCGCAGCTTTTCCACCACGGCCGGAATCTTCTCCGTCTCGAACAGGATCCCGTTTTCGCAGAGGTCGTCGATATCCACAATGGTGACCACGTCCGGGTGGATCTTACGGATCACGGCCATAAATTTGTCCTTTTGGCGCTTGGCCTCCTCCATGCTCAAAAAGCCCCGCTTGGTGGGGACCACGCCCAGAACGATCTGCTGCTTTTTCATACTGAAGCTCCTCTCCGGTTACAGTTGCAGTTTTTTGCCATAGAACGCCACGCGTTCGTCGATCTCCCGATAGTCGATCTCCCCCGTCTCCAAAAACCGCTGGACCGTGTCCCAGTCTGGGATCCCGGCCCGGCCGCCGATCCGGGTGCACTTAATGCAGGAAACCGCCGTTGCCAGCCGGGCGGTCTCCCGGGGGGAAAGGCCCCGGAGCAGCCCCACCACAAAAGCGCCGTGGAACACGTCTCCCGCGCCCACCGTGTCCTGCACGGCCACCTCGAAGGCGGGCAGCTGGAAAAAGCCCTCTTCCTTGCTGTAGCCCACGCAGCCCTTGGGCCCCAAGGTAAACACCGCAATGGAGGGCCCCATGCCGCAGACCGCCTTGCAGTTTGCCTCGTAATTCTTATCGTGGAACAGCACGTCGTAGAAGAACTCGGAGCCCACAAAGGCATCGATGAGGCCGATCTCGTCCATCAGCTCGGAGGAATAGGAATCGGCGTCCACGATGATCTTTGCCCCCGCCGCCTTGGCGCGCCGGGCGGCCTCCAGGGAAGTGCCGGTAACGTGGGAAATAAAGAACCACCGGCAGTCCTCCAAAACGCTGTTCTCCAGCTCCTCCGGGGCCAGGGCCCGGGCCGAGCCCTTCCGGTACACGATGCTGCGGCCGTCGGTCTCCCGGTCGCTGAGCACGATGGAAAGGGAGGTGGTGTCCTCCTCCCGCACCCGCATGCCGGAAATGTCGATGCCGTGGCGCTGAAAATCCTTCAGGCAGAACTGGCCGTAGTCGTCGCTGCCCACGGCGCCCAGCATGGCGCATTTTGCCCCCAGCCGGGCCGCCGCCACCATGCCGGAGGCCACCTTGCCGCCTCCCTGCCAGCTTAAGGCGTTTACGCCGGTGCCGCCGTTAGGCTTGGGGAATACGTCCACGTTGACGGCCAGATCCACGCAGGGCATGTCGTACCCTGCCACTTCATATTTTTTCAAAATCGTCTTCCTCCACAGCTTACAGCGAAAATTGATTGGGGTTTAAAAGCCGCATCTTCTCCCGGACAAAGCCGATGGCGTCCTCCGAGGCGGCCTCCATAATCTGCACCAGCTGGCCGTTCTGCTCCGCCCTGTCCGCGTGGAGGGCCACGCTCTTGTAGCAGGCCCGGAAATACTCGGTGGCGATGTTGAACTTGCTCATGCCCAGCCGGACGCTTTCCTGAAGCTGCTCGCGGGGAATGTCGGAACAGCCGTGAAGCACCAGGGGCACGGGCACCGCCTTGTGCAGAGCGGAAATGCGGTCGAAGTCAAGGTTGGGCGTTTGTATGTAAGCGCCGTGGGCGTTGCCCACCGCCACAGCCAGAGAACCACAGCCCGTGCGCTCCACAAATTCCACCGCTTCCTCCACCTTGGTGTAGCGGTCCGCGTTAACGATGTCGTCCACGTTGGCGCCTGAGCCCACATGGCCCAGCTCGGCCTCCACGTCCACGCCGAACACCCGGGCGGCGCGGACCACAGCGGCGGTCATTTCCAGGTTTTCGTCATAGGGAAGGGCGGAACCGTCCACCATAACGGAGGGGAACCCGGCCTTAATGCCCCTCACGGCAATCTCGTAGCTGGCGGAGTGATCCAGGTGCACCGCGATGGGCACCGGGGAATTCTCCGCGAAATCCCGGGCGATGGAGGCCACATGCTTTAGGGCGATATACTTCTCAAAGCCGGGCCACAGCTGAATGATCACCGGGATCTTTTCCCGGGCGGCGGCCTCGGCCACCCATTTAACGGTCTCGTAGTTGAAGACGTTTACCGCCGCCACGCCGTAGTGGTGTTCCGTGGCGTGCCGGAGCACCTCGTTTACCCTTGCCAATGGCATTTGCGCACAACTCCTTTTCCAAATCAAGATCTGCCGTACTCTCAGGGCCATTCTAGCACAAGAGTTCAGAGATGTCCATAAGCGGGAACCATCTTCTCGCTGTGAAATTTTACGGGGGCCAGCCTCCTGAAAAAACCGGGGATTATTTTTCCAAAAAGGAAAAAATTTTTTAACATTCTGTGCTATGCTAACTTTACAAAGGAGGAATTTGTATGATCCCTAAAATTCTGCTTCAAAAAGCCGAGGAACTGGAACAGAAAACCGCCAAAAAATATCCCGATCTGGCGCCCCTTGCCAAGCAGTGTTTCCTGAACACCATGGAGACCACGGTGCAGCAGATGGAGGACGGCACCTATTTCGTCATCACCGGCGATATTCCCGCCATGTGGCTGCGGGACAGCGCCGCCCAGCTGAAGCCCTACATCAAGTACGCCAATGAGGACGAGGACCTGCGGAACATTCTGCGCAGCGTCATTGAAAAGCATGTGTTTTATGTAAACCTAGATCCCTACTCCAACGCCTTTAACGGCGCCGACAACGGCCAGTGCTGGGACAAGGACCAGACAAACTTTATGAGCGGCTGGATCTGGGAGCGCAAATACGAGGTGGATTCCCTCTGCGCGCCGCTGTACCTGTCCGGAGAATACTATGAAGTCACCGGGGACAAGTCCATTTTCACCCCGGAATTCCGGAAGATGATTGAAACCATCGTCTCCACCTTCCGGACCGAGCAGCGCCACGGGGAGCAGAGCCCCTACTACTTTATCCGGCCCAAGGCCTGGGCCGCCAGCGACACCCTGCCCATGAAAGGCAAGGGCCGTCCCGTCAACTACACCGGCATGACCTGGTCCGGCTTCCGCCCCTCTGACGACAGCTGCAAGTTCGGCTACCTGATCCCCTCCAACATGATGGCGGTGGTGGCCCTGCGCAAAGCCGCCAAGCTGCTGGAGGCCGGCTATTCCGACGAGGCCCTGCAGGCCGAGTGCCTGGCCCTGGCCAAGGAGATCGAGGACGGCATAGAGACCTACGGCGTGGTGAATCACCCCAAGTACGGGAAGATCTTTGCCTACGAGACCGACGGCTTCGGCAACTACAACCTGATGGACGACGCCAACTCTCCCAGCCTGCTGGCCATTCCCTATCTGGGCTACCGCAGCGCCTCCGATTCCATTTATCAGAACACCCGCCGGTTCGTCCTGTCCGAGGACAATCCCTACTACTACAGCGGCAAGGTGGCAAAGGGCATTGGCAGCCCCCACACGCCGCCCCGGTACATTTGGCACATCGGCCTGTGCATGCAGATCCTTACCAGCACCGACGAAGCCGAAAAGAAAGAGTGCCTGGACACCATTGCCCGCACCCACGCCGGTACCAACTTTATGCACGAGGGCTTTAACGTGGACGATCCCACCCAGTTCACCCGGCCCTGGTTTGCCTGGGCCAACACCCTGTTCGCTCAGATGCTGGAGGGTGAAGTAAACCGATGAAAGATCAGATCCTGCTGCCAGAAAACGGCTATTACAAGGCAAACCTCCACTGTCACACCACCCTGTCCGACGGAGAGCTGACCCCCGAGGAAACAAAGCGGGCCTATATGGCCAAGGGCTATTCCATCGTGGCCTTTTCCGATCACCGCAATTACCAGTGGCACAAAGAGCTTGACGGCGACCGCTTTCTGGCCCTGGCCGCCACCGAGGTGGACTTGACCCAAAACGATCCTGGGCTGGACTGGCCCCGGAAGAAGACCTATCACCTGAACCTGGTGGACACGGACCCCACCCAAAACGCCGAAGCGAAAAGGGCCAATCCCCTGCCCGATTTCCCTTATGAGGACCTGGAAAGCTTGAACGCCTACATTGCCCGCATGAGCGGCCTGGGCTTTCTGGTGAGCTACAACCACCCCTACTGGTCCCTGCAGACTGTGGAAGACTACGCCGGGTTAAAGGGCCTGTTCGCCATGGAGATCTACAACCACGGCTGCGAGCTGGACGGCCTGTACGGCTTCCACCCCCAGGCCTACGACGAGATGCTCCGGGCGGGGCAGCGGCTGGGGGCCCTTGCCACCGACGACAACCACGACCGCTATCCCCTGGGGGATCCCATGAACGATTCCTTCGGCGGCTATGTGCATATCGCGGCGGAGCGCCTGGACTATCAAAGCGTCATTGCGGCGCTGAAGGCCGGGCGGTTCTACTGGTCCACCGGGCCGGAGCTGCGGGGCGTCTCCATTCGGGACAATGTACTGACGGTGAACACTTCCCCGGCGGAAATGATCTTTGTGATCCAGGAGGGCCGGGACTGTTACCAAAAGGCCGCCGCCCCCGGCAAGCCCCTGACCCACGCCGAATTCCCTTTAAGCGGGAAAGAGGGCTGGATCCGGGTACAGGTCAGGGACAGCGCCGGAAAACACGCCGGCACCAACGCCTTTCACATGGACAGCCTGTAACAAAAAAGGGCCCCTCTCCTTTGGGAGAGGGGCTTTCTCTATGCCAGCTTCTGATATCCCACACACCGCATGGCCCGGTCGAACAAAGCCTTGTAGCGCCTGGAAAACACCGCCCGGAACTCTCCGGCATACACGGCCAGCCGCCCGTTAAAGCCGGTCTTGAAGCGGTAGACCCCGTAGTTTGGGTGGCTGGGATCGTACCAGCAGGGCACGCCCTGAAAATCGTAGATATCGCAGCCGGACTCCACCGCCCAGCGGATCATTTCCCACTGCATCAGATAGTTGGGCATGACCTCCCGGTGTTCCGCGGTGGAGGCCCCGTACACGTAGCAGGTGCGGCCGCCGTACTGCACGCAGACGGCTCCCGACAGGGGCTGCCCCTCATATTCGCAAAGGTACAGGCGGCAGCGGTCTCCCAGGGCGTCCAGCATTCTTTCAAAATATTCCCGGCTCCGGACGCGGAAGCCGTCCCGGACGCCGGTCTCTTCCATCAGCTTTTGAAAATCTCCCAGGCGCTCTTTGCCGAACACGCCGCAGGTCACACCCTTTCTTTGAGCCAGCCGGATATTGTACCGGCATTTTGATTTGAACGATCCCAGCAGCTCGTCCTCCGTTCTGCCGCCCAGCTCCAGAATGTAGTTGTTCCGGCTCTGTATGACCTCCTCGTCCTTCTGCCAGGGCCGGTAGGAAAGCCCTGCCGCCCGCAGGGAAAAGATCCTGGCGCTGTCCGTTTCCTCGATGAGGGGGTCCATTTTGAAGGAATAGGCATTGTATTTCCGGGACAGCTGCCACGCGCCCAGCAGCAGCTCCTGAAGCACGGCGCTGTCCTCCACGTCGCACACCGGCCCCCGGGGCGCGTACAAAAACGCTTTTAGCGGCGCGGGAAATTTCTTGACGAGCACCAGCATAGAGCCTTGGATCCCGCCCTGGCTGTCCCGGGAGATCACGGCCTCGTGAAGCCAGTCCCGCTTTACGCCGCACCAGCGGACAGACTGCATAAAGCTGCCGCCCCGGCTTTCCACAAACGCTTCATATTCTTCCACGGCTTCCCGGTTTGAAAAATCCAGAAATTCCATTTTCCTGCCTCCCTTTCTCGGTTCTCTGCCGATTAGACAGGAAAATTCAGCAAAAAGTTACCCGAAAGCAAAAAGGAAGGGGCAAGCCCTTCCTTTTTTATTTCCTTGTGAACTGGGAAAAGGCATTTTCAGCTGCTTTTGGCAATGGGTAAACTCCCAGTTATTTATGCCTTTTCGATCGGCAGCCATACCTGAACATTGCGCTCGTTTTCAGGCAGCCAATGGTATACGGCCAGCTCCGGAGATTCTTTGAGCCTAAAGCCCATTTCAGGCATCCACTCTGTGAGAATTTGGATCCGCAGGCTTAACAGGTCGAAATAATCACAGACCGGGCTTTTGACATCCGAGGTCTCAAAAATTACATAGGTTGATTCCGGAATAACAATATTCTCAAATCCCAGTCCTTCCATGAAATCGACGCCGGTAAC
>CAZBDS010000003.1:0-3134 GCA_964490735.1 uncultured Acutalibacter sp.
AAGGTGGCGTCAATCAGCACGCCGGCCTCCTTGGCTTCCTGCACGATGCGCTTGATGGGGGCGGAATCTGGACTGACCACGGCTACCACCTTTTCGGCGGAAACCATGCTGCCAAAGCCCACGTTGATCAGCTTCATACTCTACTCCTTTTACTCTACGTTCTGTACCTGTTCCCGGATCTTTTCGATCTCGGATTTCATATCAACCACTAAGTATGCGATTTCGGAATTGAGGGACTTGGAGCCGATGGTATTTGCCTCCCGGTTCATCTCCTGGATCAGGAAGTCGATCTTCCTGCCCACAGGTTCCAGGGCCTCCACCAGTGTTTTCAGCTGCTGGATATGGCTGCGCAGCCGGACCGTTTCCTCATCTACAGCTACTTTGTCGGCAAAAACCGCCACCTCGGTGAGCACCCGCTGCTCGTCTAAGCGGTTGTCGCCCAGCAGTTCCTCAATCTTGACGCGCAGGCGCTGACGGTAATCGTTGACCGTTTGGGGCGTAAGCTGCTCCACACGGGTTACCAGGTCGCCGATCCGGCCGGCCTTTTCCAATATATCCGCCTTTAGCCGGGCGCCCTCGGACTCTCGCATTTTCAGGAAGGAATCCACCGCTTCGGCCGCCACCTGCTGCACACTGGCCCACACGGTCTCCTCGTCTTCGGGGGCCTTGCTGACCGCCAGAAGGTCGGGACAGCGGGAAAGCAGCGACAAGGTCACGCTGTCTGTAAGACTGTAGCGTTCCTTCAGATCCTGAAAAGCCCGAACGTAAGCGTCGGCCAGAGAGTGGTTTACCAGTACCTGGACCTCCGCGTCCTCCAGGGCCTCGATCTGTAGGAACACATCTACCTTTCCACGGGAGATCCTTCCCTGGACGTAGGTTTTCAGCTTGTCCTCCAGAAACAGGTACCCCCGGGGCAGCCGGGCGTTGAACTCAAAAAACTTGTGGTTGACCGATTTGATCTCAAATACAATATGTCTGCCGCCTATTACAGCTTCCCCGCGGCCGTATCCGGTCATACTTTTCAGCATTGCAAACCTTCCTGTCATCAGCCTGTGAAAGGCGTGTTTTTTCCTAAATAATGATTTTACCATGTTACAGTGATTCATGCAAGGGATTTCACAGATTATTAAGAAAAAAGCGGCAGCCTCAGCTGCCGTATTCGCCATTCGTGACAAAGCCGGAACTTTATGAAACACATCAGGAAGTGCAAAATTGAAATCCAATCATCTTTTTGAATAAAGAATCGAGAAACGACAGCCAGCTAAACATTTTAGGCAGGCAATGCATCTATAGACCTCTACAATATTATCACGTTTTATTCCCACTTCCCAGTTTTTTCCATGTAATGCTTGTACTGGACAAGCTTTTACACATAAATCGCATTCGCCGCATTTACTGGAAATCATTTCTGTTTTAACCGTATCTAAAGGCAGGTCTGTAAGTACAGAACACATAGAAAGCGCTGCTCCATATTCTTCCGTAACCAACAGATTGTTTTTTCCAATCCACCCCAGCCCCGACATTACAGCTATTTTTTTATGCGGCAATATTGAGCTTTTGGTATTCTCATCATATTCCCCTCTGGAATCTATACCATTTTCAGATTGTGAAATTGCCCTGTATCCCCTTTTCTCGATCATTACGGCAAGTCTGTCAGCTAATTCATCAGTTCGTTTTTCATAATCTGTAAAAACCGTATAATCCGTTTCTTTTTCACGATTTAACTTATTAACATACTCTTTAGGCAAAACTTTCGCTAACAAAATCGCACAAGAATATCCTCTGTTTTCCTCTAAAGATAACGAAGTGATATCAACAGCCCTTACAATATCTATATGATTTTCTTCAGCAAATTTCTCAATGATTTTCTTCACAATTCCTCCAACAAGATCCGCATTTTCCCTTAGAACTCGTATTTGACGATGACACTGATCGGGCCGAAGGCGTGGGTCTCGTCAGACTCAAAGCCTCTGGCCCGGAAAAAACCGTAAAAGTCCGGGAAAACGGTTTCAAAAAGATCTGCTCCAAAGGTCTCGCCGTAGGAAGCGGCAGAGCGCAGGAGCGTGTCCAGAACGAAGGTTTCTTCCAGCGCGGGCTTCCGGGAAAAATCGTAGTCCCCCGCCGAAAGCTTTAAAAGCCGCAGGGTGTTCCCGGCAAGCTCCACCGCGGCCCAGCCCAGCTCCTCTCCCCGGTCTGCCATCATCAGAACTCTAGGTTCACCGTCTCCGGTTTCCAGGCCTTCGAGCAGTTCCTTTTCCCGCTGCTGGTCTTCCATGGGCAGTATTTCGATCATCTGTTTTGCCTCTCCCTTCTTTTTTTGCTTCCGCGAACAGGCCTTTAAGTTCTTCCTTGGTAAGCTCCCTGTACTTGCCCTGGGGAAGCATGCCCAGCCGCACCGGGCCGATGGCGATGCGCTTCAGGCGGGCCACTTCCAGGCCCAGAGCCTCGCACATTTTCCGGATCTCCCGGTTCCTGCCCTCGTAAAGGACGATCTCCAGCACCACCCGGTTTGGCTGCTGTTCCAGCACCTTCACTTTAGCAGGGGCTGTCATTCTGCCGTCGATGAGGATCCCGGTGGCCAGGCGGTTCAGCTGGTCCTCGTTGATGGAAGGCCGCACCGTCACACGATAGGTTTTGGCGATGTGCTTTTTGGGGTGGGACACCAGGTTAGCGAATTCCCCGTCGTTCGTCATGAGAAGCAGGCCTTCGGAATCCTTGTCCAGCCGGCCCACGGGATAAACGCGCTCGTTCAGGTCCTCCACCAACATGGCCACGCAGCGGCGGTCCCGTTCGTCGCTCATGGTGGTGACAAATCCCCGGGGCTTGTGAAGGGCCAGATAAACTTTCTGCCCGGAAAAGGAGAGCTTTTCCCCGTCCAGGGCGATGACATCCTTTCCCGCGGCGGCGCTGTCGCCCAGCTGCGCTGTCTTTCCGTTTACCGTGACCCGCCCGGCTGCGATCATCTCCTCCGCCTTTCGGCGGGAAGCCACCCCATAAGAGGCCAGGATTTTCTGCAATCTTTCCATTTTGAAATCCGCCATATTTTTTGCTTCCTCACATTATTTCCCGCCAAACCATTTTTCCCAGAAAGTCGGCTCGGGTATAAAAGAATTCACGCTTTCTCCGGCAAAAAG
>CAZBDS010000003.1:3234-27848 GCA_964490735.1 uncultured Acutalibacter sp.
CCAGCAAAGCCATGTGATCATTCCAATCGTCCGGGGCGTTCAGGGTAACGGCGATCAGGGTAACGCCGTCGCGCTCTGCCGCCGACACAAGGCAGCGGCCCGATTTTTTGGTAAAGCCCGTCTTTACGCCGATACAGCCTTCATAAAGACGAAGCAACTTATTGTGGTTGGTATAGGACACTTTCTTTCCGGGCTCCGCAAATTCCACCTGATAAGTGCTGCTGGAACAGAGCTTTCGAAATTCCGGATTTTTCAGGGCCTCCCCCGCCAAAAGGGCCATATCGTAGGCCGTGGAATAGTGTTCGTCGTCGTCCAGACCGGAAGGGGTGACAAAGTTTGTCTCCGTCATGCCGATCTCCCCGGCCCGCTCGTTCATGCGCTGGGCAAATCCCTCCAGGGAACCGTCCAGATAGAGGGCAGCCGTGTTGGCTGCGTCGTTTCCGGAAGCCAGCAGCATACCGGCGGCCAGGTTGGTCAAGCTGATCTCGTCCCCGGGCAGCAGGCCCATGGAAGAACCTTCCACCGCCACCATTTCCTCCGTAATCTCAACGGTAGGATCTCCCGAGCGTTCTGCCTCCTCTAAGGTGAGTAGAGCGGTCATGATCTTAGTGGTGCTGGCCATGGAGAGCTGCAGATGAGCGTCCTTCTCATAGAGAACTACCGAGGTGTCCGCCGAAATCAGCACGGCGCTCTGAGCAGACAAAGACTGAGGCGGCTCTTCCGCCCCCGCTGGGAACCTGACTCCCAGAAAAATAGTCAAGGCGGTGCAGAAAGCCGCTCCGCGCCGCCAAAGGATCTTTTTCAATCCATCACCCGCTTTCCCAAAATGGATATGCGAAGGCGGGCAGGGGTATGCTTGTCAGTTTCAGGCTTCGGGGGCAGGCTCCTCTTTAGTCTCTTCGCTATGGGCCGGCGCTTCTTCCGTCCGGTCCTTAGAAAACAGAGCGGTGATCTTGTCCACCACATCGGGCACTTTCTCCAAAGCGCGGTCGAGAGGGCCCATATAGGGCTCGATCTGCAGAACGCGCACATTGCCATTGGAAATTGCCAGGAAAGCAATGGGGATCACGGTGACGCCCACGCCGCTGCCGCCTCCGAACAGTCCCGCCGGAGGCTGAGCCTTGGACGGAAGATCGGAACCGCCGGCTGCAAACCCATAGCTTACCCGGGACACCGGAATGATTGTGGTGCCATCGGGCGTGGAGATGGGATCGCCGATGATGGTGTCCACGTCCACCATCTCCTTGACCTTGTCCATGGTCACGTTCAGTAAATCGTTCACCTTTTTGTTGTCACTCATTACCGGTCACCTTTCTTTTTTGAGTTTGCCTGCCGGAGCTCTGAAACATTCTGAGAAGCGGCATACTGTGTATCAGCAGGGAAATCCCTTCTTTGATGACGAAAAGGGGCAGAATGGAAAGCTTTGCGGAAAAATCCACCAAATTTTCCTCCGCCTGATAATCCAGGTCTACCGTCACTGCCTTTTTGCGGCACCCGGTAAGCCCGAAGAGAAAGCCGCAGGCGGAATATACGGCAGCAGACAGACGGCCGTACAAAAGGGCAGCTTCCGCCGCGTCTTCTTTTCCGGCTACACATAAGTACAGGTCAAAGGTTTTCCACCTTAAGCGGGAAACCAGGCTTTTGGAAGAGGACAGCGCCTGCCCGACACATTCAAACAGCGCATTCATAAATCCATTGAAGCCATGCTGCTTCAGGGTTTTCCGAAGCTTGTCCAGACCACCACCCGTTTTTTTCTCCTTTTCGGCCTCTTCCTCCTGTTTCGGTTCTTCTTCCGGCTCCTTCCCGGGCAGCAGGTGAAACGAAAGGAACAGGTAGCGCACGGTTAGAAAAAACTCCTGTTGGAAAGAAACCTCCAAACGCAGGGGAAGCAGCGTCAACAGAAACAAGAACAACAGGATCCCGAGAAAGACATAGAGGACAATCACGGATACACCGCCTTTCTTTCAGAGGAGGGCCTGGTCCGTCAGTTCTTCCCCGTCCCCCTCCTCGCTGTCCTGTTGGGGAGGCGGCGGCAGCTGGTCGATGGAATCCAGCTGGAAGCAGCGCAGAAAGGTCTCGGTGGTGCCATACAGCAGCGGACGGCCCGGCAGGTCCAGCCGGCCCCGTTCCTCCAACAGATCCTTCTGCATTAGGCTGCCGATCACACCGGAACAATCCACACCCCGGACCTGTTCCACAAAAGCTTTGGTCACAGGCTGATTATAGGCCACAACGGCAAGTACCTCCATGGCCGCCTGGGACAAGGGTGTGTTGCGCTTTAAGTCCAGCACCCCGCGGACAGGCTCGATATAGGCGGGATTCGTGCAGAACTGAGCCGTATTTTCCAAGCGAAGCAGATGGATTCCGCTGGAAGGCGTATTGTATTTTTCCCGGAGGGCGTCTACCGCTTCTTCCACCGCATAGGTCCGCACCCCCAGCACCTGGGCGATGCGTTCCAGGGCTACGGGCTCGCCGCCGGCAAAGAGGATCGCCTCCGTTTTTCCTATCAATTCTTCTCTGTCCAGGGGCTCCCCCTCCCTTCCAGCAATTTCACTTCACTGTCGTCGCCGTCGCCTTCCACGCGGATACGGCGGCTTTTCACAAGCTCCAGCACCGCTAGGAAAGCCGCCACCCGCTCGGAGCGGTCCCGCTTGTCTGCAAACAGTGCCCTATAGGAAATCTTCTTTTTCTTCCAGAGCTTCCGCAGAACGAAAACCACCTGGGAAGCCACAGAAACGATCTTTCTGGTCACCAGGGCCGAAAAGCTTTCAGGCTTCGGCGGCAGCAGGCTTTTCCCCTTGCCCCAGGCGGACACCAGGGCCTGCATGATCTCTATCGGATCGTGGACACGCTTATAGACAGAATCGCTGGGGAGCTCTTCGGAAGGACGCACCAGCATATCGAAGCTGACCATGTTCGCCAGCACAGCGGCGGCTTCCTTGCACTGCTGGTATTCCAGCAGCTGGCCGGTGAGCTCCATACGTGGGTCTTCTTCCTCTTCTTGCCGGGGCAGCAGGGACGCGGTTTTGATCTGCACCAGCCGGGCGGCCATCTCCAAAAACTCGCTGGCAATGTCCAGGTTTTCCTCCCGCATCAAGTCGATCTGCTCCATGTATTGTTCCAACAGCTCGGCAATGGGGATCTCGTAAATATTCAGCTTGTTTTTGGCGATGAGAACCAGAAGCAGGTCGAGGGGGCCCTCGAAGACCTCCAGCTTATATTGCAGCTTTTCCATAGCTTACAGCACTCCCGCCAAACGGAACGGAAATTCGGCCACGGTAAAGATGACTTGGACAAAAAAGTTTTGGGCCGCGTAAAGAGGACCGGAAAGCGCGTTGGTGAGAAGCAGCACGATCAGCAGCAGAGAAAGGATATTCTGATAGCGGTAATAGAAGGACATGGCCCGGTCGCTGAGAAAAACCCCCAGGATCCGGGAGCCGTCCAGCGGAGGAATGGGAATGAGATTGAACACCGCCAGAGAAATGTTAACCAGCACATAATAGTACAGCACACTAAACAGAAATCGGGTAAATCCGTTTACCGGCGCGAAGGACTCCATTACGGCCACCAAAACGGCACCGATCAGCGCCGCCAGCAGATTGGACACAGGCCCCGCCAGGGCGGTGAGGGCAATATCACGCTTGGGCTTTTTAAAATAACGGGAATCAATGGGCACGGGCTTTGCCCAGCCGAAGCCCGCAAACAGAAGCATGAACACGCCTACCACGTCCACACTGGCCAGAGGATTCATGGTCAGCCTCCCCTCCCACTTTGCGGTGGGGTCTCCCAGCTTGTTGGCCGCCCAACCGTGGGCATACTCGTGAAGAGGCAGAATGAAGATCACGACAAACAAAACAGACAGCACGTAGGCCAAAACAGACCAAATATCCACATGCTGGCCGGAGAATAAGCTTCTGATAACACTGAAAAGCATGACGATCCTCCTTTGCTTCTATTATAAGATTATAAACTATTTCCCGGAAAAACACAAATTCTTTTTCCAAGGGCCTTTACAACTGCCGTCAAGGGGAGGTAAGAAGGATCGTATCCTCCTGCAGAAGGTACTGAATTTCGAAGCCCAAGAGGTTACAGAATTCCCGAAGAGGAACATACTCCCCGCCCCGCACATGGAAGGAACAGGAAAAATCAGAAGGCGTAAGAGAATCGCCGGTCTGAAAGTATCGGAGACCGTAAGAAAGCTCAATAAAGGTCACATTCCCGTCCCGGCCCCGGTAAAGTTCCAGCTGTACAGGTTTCCCGTCCAAAAGCACATCGGGGCGCCAGGTGGTCACCCGGGCCTGGTAAAAGCTTTTCGGAGGCTTGCTGAGAGGCTGCCAGCGGGGTTCGGTAAGCGTCATGTCTTCGGCAATCCACAGGCGGTCTTCCCGCTCCTGCAAAAAGGTGACGAGCTCAGGGCTTTTCAGATCGACATAGGCCTGATAGGCGTTTGTGGTCCGGAACTGCACCAGCACCGATACCGCAAACAAGAGGATCCCTCCGGCGAAGACAGCGCAGAGCACCGGCTGAACGCGTCTTTTTTCTGCCAGCTTAAAGCGCCGGACTACCCAGCCCGCCAGATAAAAGGCGTTGCCGAACAGAAAAAAGAGGCCTGCCAGGAACATCAGATTAGTCACCCGCGGGGGAAGCTCAGTGCCGCCCAGGGAAAAGAGGATCGGCGTATACAGGGCGGAATAGGCGCAGTAAGAACCTGCCAGAACAAGAAGGGGCCAGCGGAACCTGTAACCGCTGTTCTTTACGGCGTACAAAAACACGGGAATACAGAGCGCCAAAGCGCCGAGGATTTTCCAGTCCAGCAGGGAAAGAAAGTCCTGCCAGCTGTGGCTAAAGGAAAGGCCCACGGCGGTCAGAGGGCTGAGCTTTTGGAAATTGGCCTGCCGCATGGCGTTGCCTGGGGCGGCGGCGCTGATCCCCAGCCCTAAGAAACCGCACAGAGCCGTGGAAACATTGGCTGCCAACACCCGCCGGGGACGCTTCTCCAGAAAGGCAAAAACCGCCAGACAGCAGGAAAGTAGCGGGAAAACCAGAGCCGTGCAGTAGTTGCCGCCCCCAATCAGCAGACTGAGCAAACAGCAGAAAATCCACAGGGCGAAGAAACTCTTCCCCTCCTGTTTCCGGGACAGGCGGATCTGCAGGGTAAAAGCCAGCACTGACAAAAACCAAAAGAAAATATAGTGAACAGAACCGTTCCACCAGTAGAAGCCCTGGGCGGGCGAAGGCAGATACTGTACTGCGAAAAAGCTGAGAACGCTCCCAAGAAACAGCAGGCCGGCGCGGTGGATCTTCTGCACGGCTCCCAGCGCCAGAAACACAGAGGCAACAACGGCTCCCAGGAAGACAAAAGCCGTTAGAAAATAGGCATTCTCGGAAAACGCAGCGGGCTGAACGGAAAACAGGGCCACTGAAGTATATGTGCCCTGCCAGTCCACATAATTGTAAGCAATGTTTTGCCAAATGGCGTCCAGCACAGAGAAAAAGCCTTTTCCCGCCTCGATGGTATCGTGCACCGGAATGCCGAAAATATAGTCCTCAATGGCCGGGGCGGCAAAAAAGCCCAGGTACAGCAGAGGAAATAAGGAAAGGCCCAAAGCCGCCAGCGCTAAAAAAGCGATGGGTTTTCCAGCCTTTTCCAAATGTTTGCAGGTTGCTTCCATCGTGGGGATCTCCCTCTTTCTCTCTGATTTGAGCGGGAATCTTTTTGAAAATTTATTCTATTTATGCTATCACATTTCCAGCTGGAAAGCAAGGAAAAGGGCTTTGCAAAAATATTTTCAGAAAAAACTTGCATTTTCTCAGGGGGTCTGATATAATCTTACGTGTTGTAATTTGAGAATCGCCCATTTAAGGAGGTGCAGATAGATATGGCAAAATGTGATTTCTGTGGTAAGGACGTTTCTTTCGGCATTCGTGTGTCCCACTCTCACCGCCGTTCCAACCGGGTTTGGAAGCCCAATATCAAGCGTGTGAAGGCAATTGTGAACGGTACTCCGAAGCGTGTATACGCCTGCACCCGTTGCCTGCGTTCCGGCAAAGTGACCCGCGCGGTCTAAGAACAGCAAATGAAAAGAAGAGTCCCCTGGACTCTTCTTTTTTTATTTTCTTTTTTCAGCCAAAGGGGCGTTCTTCGGTAAGAGCCGACAAATTGCCATCGAAAAAGTTCCGAATCAGGACATCTGCCTTTTCAAGAGAACGGTCGAACAGATCGAAAAAGCTTTCCTGAGAGGTTTCCCCTCCGGCTGTCCATTCTGTATTCTGAACATTCGCGTAATCCACGGAATCGTCTTCTGTAATGGGAACAATGTGGGAGGAAATCACGTGGGCTTTTCCCTTCTCCAAAACGTCGAACATGCGCTTTTTCAGGCCAAGCCGGTCCGTTAGGCAGGAAAAGACAAAGTGGGCGTCTTCAGTGGCCCGCAGCAGCTCCGCTTCGGAAATATCCTCGTCGTACAGGCGGAAAATCAGGTCCCGGTACAATTTGGCGATCCGCCGCTGTACCGGCTCGTTTTTGGGGAACATTCTGCCCAGGGGCACTTCGGAGGGCAGCTTGCCCGTTTCGCGGCGAAGAACGATGGCGTCCAAAGCCGCTTCGATCTCCCCGTGCATGGTGGTACGGGTCTCCGCCGGACGCTCAGCAACCAGCCGGTCCGCCAAGGCATTGATGTAGGGATGGGCCGTGGAATCCAGCGCATAGTGGCAGAGAAGGCCCCACACGTAAGAACGATACGCCGGATCGGTATGCCTCTTTAGAAATTCCCGGACAGCGCCAAAGGTCTTTACGGGGTTTTCCTCGTGGATCCGGTTTCCAAAGGACTTGAGAGAACGCCCCTGCATCCAGGGAAAATACCGGTGGCAAAAGAGAAAATCCGGACCTTGAGCGCCCCAGAAAAACGCGGTGGCGTTGACAGAGTCCTTATCGGGCAGCTGTTCCAATACACGCCGGGCAAAACAGTGATGGGTTAAACAGGCTGGCATATGGGTTCCTCCTTAAAGAATACTGGCAGAACAGAGCAATTCCGGAAAAGCCGCCGGAAACTCTTCGGGAAGTGGGGCTCGAAACAACTGGTCAAACTCTGCCGCGGGACAGACAAGATGCACTGCACCGCAGTGGAGGGCCTGCCGGGCGATCCGGTCAAGGCTGCCGCCGTACAGGTCGTCCCCCGCTAGAGGGTGGCCTGTATGAGACAGGTGGACCCGGATCTGATGGGTCCGCCCGGTTTCCAGAGTGACGGAGAGAAGGGTGTAGCTTTCCGCCGAAGCCAAGGCTTTCCAACGGGTCAGCGCCGGCTGCCCAAAGCCGCATTCCCGCCGGATCCTGCTGCCGGGCTCCAGGCCGATGGGCAGATCTATGATCCCAGAGCCGGAAAGAGTTCCCTCACACACGGCATAGTAAGTCTTCTCCGTCCGGCTGCCGCAGACTGCAGCCCGGTGCTTTCCAATCAGCACCACGCCGCTGGTGTCCTTGTCCAGCCGGTACAGGGGGCGGATCAAACAGCTCTGCCCCGTTTTCCGGTAGTGATAGGCCACCGCGTTCAGAAGGCTGTCCCTGTCGTGGCCCGGCGAGGGGTGAATAGGCATGGCGGCAGGTTTGTTCACCGCTAGAAAGTCTTCGTTTTCAAACAGGATCTCCAGAGGAGCAGGTACCGCATCGTATTCTCCCCGCTCTTCCGGCAGGCAAAAAGCTACCCGGTCGCCGGGAAAAAGAGGTTCTGTCACCCGGCAGGGAATCCCGTTTTTTAAGATACCGTTTTCCAGGCGTTTCTGCTCGGCAAGAAATCTGGCGGACAGGCCCAGACGCTTCCGGGCAAAATCTTTTAAGAGCACGCCCGCACAGTCGGCGGAGATTGTGTATTCCAGTTTTCGCATCAATTTTCCCTGTTTTCCAGGCTGCGGGCCAGCTCCCGCAGAAAAGCGGGATCCCCCGGAAAGCTCTCCAGAGCGGAAAGGGCCTGCTCGGTATACTCACCCACAAGGGCCTGGGCCTGCTCCACCCCCAGAAGAGACACGTAATTGCGCTTGTTCCGGGCGGAATCCATGCCCACGTTTTTCCCAAGCTTTTCGGCGCTGCCCAGCACGTCCAGCACGTCGTCCCGAATCTGGAAGGCCATACCCAGCCCCAGGGCATACTGGCCGGCGGCTTCCTGCGCCTCTTCTCCCCCGCCGGCGGCAATGCAGCCCATACGGCAGGCGGCGTCGATGAGAGCCACAGTCTTCCCGCGATCCATCAGGTACATGCGATCCAAGGTGATCTCTTTGCCCTCGGACTGCAAATCCACGCACTGGCCGCCCACCATGCCCCGATCTCCCGCGCAGCGGGCCAGAACCAGGGCCGCTTTGGCGGCAGCATGCCCATCCCTATGGGAAAGGGCGGTCTCAAAAGCTTTCGTCAGCAGGCCGTCCCCGGCCAGAAGGGCGATATCTTCCCCGTATACCTTGTGATTGGTGGGCCTGCCCCGGCGCAGGTCATCGTCGTCCATACAAGGCATGTCATCGTGAATGAGAGAATAGGTGTGCACCATCTCCACAGCGCAGGCAAAGGGCAGAGCACTTTCCGGATCGCCGCCGCAAAGTGCACAGAAAGCCAGCGTGAGTACCGGGCGAATGCGCTTTCCCCCGCAGAGAAGGCTGTAGCGCATAGCTTCCCGCACAAGGCCCGCCGGATCGGCCTCCGCTGGCGCGGGCAAAAAATGGTCCAGAGCGGTTTCCACCAAAGACCGGTAGGCCTCCATTTGATCAGTGTACAATGTCTTCATTCCTCTTCTTCCAGTTTTTCCTGGGCGCCGGAGGTCATCTCCGTGATCTTCTGCTCCGCCCGATCCAGAATATCGTAGCACTGAGAAGCGAGCTTTGCCCCTTCCTCAAACAGCTTCATGGAATCCTCCAGGGATTCTTCCCCGGCTTCCAGCTTTTCCACAATCTCCTGAAGCCTTGTCATCGCTTCCTCAAACACCGGCTTTTTCGTCATTTCATGTTTCCTCCCGATTCAATATCTCCGCCTCTGCCTGGCCCGAAGCCAACCGCAGGGTAACTTTCTCTCCCGGCGAAAGCTGAGAAGCGCTGTGAACAGCTTTTCCCCGGCTGTTGGAAACTACGGCGTAGCCTCTGTGCAGCACCTGCAGGGGGCTTAAGGCGTGAAGCTTTCCCGCCAGCAGGGCAAGGCGCTGCTGCCCGTTTTCCAGCTGCTCTGTACCGGCAACCGCCAGGCGGCCGAACAGGCTGCCAAGCGCCTGCTTCCGGGAATTCAGAAACAGCTCTGGACTGGCCAGCGGGGAATCCTGCGCCAGGCGGTCCAGGCGCTGGGAACACAACTGGACCGTCCTGCGGGCTTCCTCCGCAAAATAGCTTCGCAGAGATAGTATGCGCCGCTTTTCTTCCCGGATATCCGGCGTGCATAACTCCGCCGCGGCACTGGGCGTGGGGGCCCGCAGGTCGGAGACAAAATCGCAGATGGTAAAATCCGTTTCGTGGCCCACAGCGGACACCACCGGAATCTCCGAGGCGTAAACGGCCCGGGCCACTTCTTCATCGTTAAAAGCCCACAGATCTTCCAGAGAACCTCCGCCCCGGCCCAGGATCAGCACGTCGCAGGCCTTTTGCCGGTTCATCTCCCGAAGGGCTCGGACGATCTGCGGAGGAGCGCCTTCTCCCTGAACCAGCACCGGAAAAAGGCATATTTCCGCCAAGGGCCAGCGCCGGGCTGTGATATCCAGGATATCCTGAAGTGCTGCGCCGGTGGGCGAGGTGACCACCCCGATATGCCGGGGATACTCCGGCAGAGGCCGCTTGTGCCGCGGATCGAACAGACCCTCCGCTTCCAGGCGTTCTTTCAGCTGCTCAAAAGCAAGGCTTAACGCCCCCACCCCGTCGGGCTCTATGGTCTCGGCGTACAGCTGGTACTGCCCCGAAGGCTCGTAGACAGAGACCCGTCCACGGACGATGACCCTCATGCCGTCCCGGGGGCAAAATTTCAGCCGCTTGGCCGACGCGGAAAACATTACAGCCTTCAGCACGGACTTTTCGTCTTTCAAAGAAAAGTACAGATGGCCGGAACGGTAGTGATCCGTAAAATTGGAAATCTCGCCGGCAATCAGGACGTCGCTTAAACGCCCGTCGCTTTCCAGCAGGGACTTGATGAAAAAGTTGACCTGCGACACGGTCAGCGTAGTTGAAATCATAAACCGAACCTCTTCTTCTGCGCCAGGATCGCCACCCCGGCCGCGTTATCGCTGGAAAACGCCGGGTCGGCAAACCAGGCCCCGTATTTTTGGGAAAGCTTTTCCCGCAGGATACTGTTGGAGCACACGCCGCCGGAAAACAGCACCGGCAGAGGGCCGTGTTCTCTGAGAAGGGCCTCGCACATGGCATCTAAGGAAGCGGCGATCGCCTCCAGGCAGAAGCGGGCAATCTCCTCTTTTGAGCAGCCCCGAGCCATCATGCCGGCGCACTGATTTTCGATGCCGGACAGGGAGCAGTCGCAGCCCTTCATCGCCGGGCGGTAATGGATCTTTCCCTCCCAGGCCAGGGCTTCCCGTTCCAGCTGGGGACCGCAGGGAAATTTCATGCCCAGCATAAGGCCCACCCGATCCACGGCCTGTCCCGCTTTTAAATCGAGGGATCCGGCCAAAAGAGCGGTCCGGGGCATACCTTCCTCATCGGGCGTTACCAGCACCGCTTCGGTGGTGCCTCCGGACACATGGAACGCCAGAAAAGACTGCTCCAGCAAATTCAATTGCCCTGCCGAGTACAAGGCTGCCGCAATGTGGCCCTGTTGATGGGAAAAGGGCTCCACCGGAACACCCCAGGCGGCAGCTAAAGCCTCCGCAAAACCTCTGCCCACCAGAAAGCAAGGCATATAAGAGCCTTCGGTGCTTCTGGGAGAAACAGAGACTCCCAGGGCATCAAAGGGCTTTCCGGCCGTTAAAACCGGCATCAAAAGCTCCGGCAGCTGCTTTACGTGGTGGAACACCGCGTCGCTCTGACGCAGGCCCCGTTCCCCTTCCCGCACCGGGAGAAGCTTCTTTCGGTTTTCGGTGATTTTCCCCTCGTACACAGCGGCAGAGGTGGTGTAATTGCTGGTATCGATTCCCAAACAGCGCTCAGCCATGGAGCTTGTCCTCGTCCTTGGGCCCCGCTGTTTTCGCCACAGAAGCCAGTACTCCGTTAACATAGGGAGCGTCCTCGTCCCCGCCGAATTTCTTGGCCAGCTCCACGGCCTCGTTGATGGACACTCCGGTGGGAATGGAATCGTCAAACAGGATCTCGTAGACCGCCAGCCGCAGCACGGCCAACGTCACTTTGGAAAGGCGGTCCATGCTCCAGCCCCGGATATTCTCCCGGATCGCGGCGTCAATCTTCTCACGGTTTTCTTCCGCGCCAAAAGCCACGGCCTCGGCAAAGGAATCGGGAATAAAGTCCCGGGCCTCGGTGGCGTTGTGGAGGATATCGTCCGTTTTTTCCCCGCTGACCGCCTGCTCAAACAGAATACAGAACGCCTGTTCTCTCGCTTCCCTTCTTGTCATTGTTCTTCCCTCCTAAAAATGGCAAAAGGCCCACCGCATTTGCCGGTGAGCCTGTATGTTCCGAAAGTTCTAAATTTTCAAGCTGCGTTCACCCGCACACTTAGTATAACACAAAAATGTGCTTCTGCAAGCGTGGGCTTTCATTTTTTTCCAAGTTTTTTCATTTTGTTCCAATGATCTTGATCTGATCGGCAGAAAGGCCGGTCTGCTCCATGACCACTTCCTGAATAATAAGCATATCCGCGTCTTCCAGCTCGCCCGAAACCACCAGATTGCACATGCCGTCGTTGATGTAAGCCACGCTTTCCTGATAGCCTTTGGCCTGGAGAAGGTTTTCAACATTTGTCTCCTTCAAAATGCTCTGGGCGATGACAGAGGCCTGCTCCACCGCCGCTTTCTTGGCGTCGGCGTCAGCATCGGCGCTTTCCAGCACGTTGTCCAAAAGCTCAATGGCTTCGTCCCGGGAGCTCTGCCGGTTCATGCGGGCCTCTGAGAAAGTGCTCTCCGACGATCCGGCAGGCTTCTTCAGGCTGTCGGTAACCGTCTCCACGTAGGCGTTGTTCACAAGCTGCGCCGCCCCCAGCTGGCTTGAGGTCTCGGACGAGTCGCCCACCGGCAGCTTATTGGTTCCCGCAAACTGCCAGTTTAAATACACCGCCGCGCCCAAAGCCAGCACCAGGGAAGCCAGAACCAGTTGTTTTTTTCCAAATTTCATTGTCAATACCTCCATAAATCGTTTTCTCCGCTTCCGGTCCCGCGGAGTCTATCCCGTGTCTGTCACGCAGACCCGGGCAGAAGATAAGTTCAGCGCGGTCTTCACCGCGTCTGTCAGCTTTTCCCGGATCGCAGGTTCCCCGGCGCGCCTGCTCACAATCACCACCCCTTTTATCTCAGGCTGTATTTCCGTGACGGCCAGCGCGCGCTGAGCGCCGTCCGCGTCTTTCAAAATTACGTGAATCGTCTCGCTTTCCTTTTCATTTGACTCTCCTTCGCTTTGAGCGCCTGTCTTTTCGTCCACTGCGTAAACTGAGCGGCTTCCGCTTTCCAGGGTGACCAGCACAGCGGGAGAATCCTCGCCGGTGACAGCGCGCACAATGCGTGCCAGATCTTCCTCCAGCTTTCTGCCGTATTCCTCGGCAGTGAGCTCCGCCGCCTCTTCGGACGGCGGCTGTTCTTCTTTCTCCGGCCCCTTCCACAAAGAGGAAAGGAAGAGCAGGGCCACGCCGCAAAGCCCCAAAATGACCAGCAGCTTTACGGTCTTGTCTTTGGAAAGGAAGCGGCTGAACGCGGCTTTCCACTTTTCAGCTTCCATCAATTTGCACCTCCACCTCTGTCTCTTCTCCCATCGTACTGCGGAGAAGGACGCGGGCCCGTTCGGCGTCGGATTCGTAGGCAAACAAAAGGCTTACCTTTCTCAATACTATGCTGCCGTCCTCCGCAATATCTGTATCCAGCCGGATTTTTTCGGCTTCGATCCCCGCTGCGGCCAGAAGGCCCTGCAGATATTCCTCTTCCCTTTTCTCAAAAAGGCTGTCAACCTGCTCTTCCAGGTAGGCGGAAAGCTCCTCCCGGGCGCCGTCGGTCTTCCTATTGGCCAAAGAGAAATCCCAGTCGAGGGAAGCTATCCCCGAAATTATGGACAGGAGCAGCACCAGGGCAAGCAGCCCACGGACAAACTTTACCATGGCGCTTTCGGAGCAGAGCTTCTCCACCAGCTCCGTGGAGCCAAGGACAACGCAGGCCGCTATCAGGGTTTCCATCACGCTGTTCATAGGCCCCCCTTTACAAACAGGACGATGGCCGCGCAGACCACACACACGGCACAGGTACCGGCGATCACCGCCAGAATCATCTTGGCAGCGGAAGCGCACATGCCGAGAAAGGAAGACAGCTGGGGCGTTTCGAAAAGATCCCCGGCAATCTGACCCGCGCCGCACACGGCGATCCACAAAACAGCTTCGATGGCGGCAGGGGCAAAAATGCACAGGGACGCCAGAATGCCGAAAGCTCCCGCCCCCGATTTGACGATATGGACGCTGTTCTGAATCGCGGCTACCGCGTCTCCGAAAGCACCGCCCACAATGGGCACCGCAGAGGAAGCGATCAGCCGGGCCGCTTTGTTGGCGGCGGCGTCTACCTGGGCGTTCAGGGCAGTCTGCACGGAAACCAGTGCGGAAAAGACGGTCACCGCCAAAACCAGCAGCCACTTGGAAAATCCGTATAAGGAAGAGGCCAAACGGTCCAGGCGCATCTTGGAGCCGGAGGAAAGCAGCGCAAGAGCCAAAAAGACATGGAGCAGCGGGAAGATCACCGTGGAGGCCAGAATGGGAATGGCATTTCCCGCTGCCAGGACAAAAAAGCTGTAAGAAGTCCCGGCGGCAGCGCTTCCGGAAGCGGCCATCAGCGCCGTGTACGCGGGCACAGCGGCCAGCAGAAATACAGAAGCGCTTTCCACTGCCCGCTGAGCGGCACGGAGCAGCTCCAGCAGCGGCGCCAGCACCACAGCGGCACAGGCCAGGCTTCCGGCCAAAGACACCACTCCGCTGACCTCGCCGGTCCCAAAACAGGCCGCAAGCTTGCATAAAACAGCTATGGCAGTCAGGGCAGCCAGGGCCTTTACAGGGCCTGTCAGCTTTTCCCGCAGCACCTGGGACAAAAGGGCAAAAAGCTCTTCCCCCGTAAAACTTCCGGGCATCAGGGCGGAATCGACCCCCGCCTGGGACAGGAGCTCCTTTGTGTCGCCGTTCAAGCTGTCGTAAAGCTCTCCGACTCCGCTTTTTTCATAAACCCCGCTGACCGTCTCATCTTCCATTCCCCGGGCAGCCGGGCCGGGAAGAAAAAGAAACAGGCAAAACACCCCGAGGGCCAGCAGCCATTTTTTCCTTCTCATCGCTTTTCTCCTCTAAAAGAGGTCAGAACCGGACGACCTCCTCCAAATATTCAAAGACCTTCAAAAGCAGGGGCAGGGCCGCCGCAAGAATGGCGCCTTTGGCGGCAAGCTCCACGGCATAGGCCAGGGCAGATTCCCCCGCGTCCCGGCACACGTGGGCAGCAAGCTGCCCCACCAGGGCAATCCCCACCGCTTTCAGCATAATCTCCAAGTACCCGCCGGCAAAAACGCCGGCACTGCTGAGGCTTTCCAGCCGGTCCAGGAGGGGGTCCAGCTGTGCCAAAACCGCCAGCAGAATGACTGCTGCCGCTCCCAACGCCGCCAAAATCGCATATTCGCGGTTGCTCTTCTTGATCAGCGCCCCAAAAATCACGGCGCATAGGGCGCAGATCACAATGCCAAACAGATCCATTTTTACAGCCCAAACACGGATTTGACAGCCTGGAACAGAGCGTCAATCTCGTTGATGAGGATCATCAGCACCACGATGAGCCCCGCCAGAGTGGTCATCATCGCCTGCTCTTCCCGTCCGGAACGGATCAGAAGCTGATTGAGCACGGCTACGATAATGCCGATTGCGGCGATTTTGAAGATCAGATCCACTTCCAATTTTGGATTCCTTCCTTTCTCACAGCAGCACCAGACACAGGGTGATCCCGCCGAACAGGCCCAGGCATACGTACAGCCGTGATTTCTTTTCCCTATCCGTCTTCGCCCGGGCGAGATTGTCTTCCAGCAGGGCGCTGTACAGATCCAAATGCTCCAGCTGGCCCTGGGTGTCGCTTTCCCCTAGGCCCCGGATCAGCCCCCGGTACAGCTCTGCGTCTTCCGGGCAGTCCAGCAGCCGTTCTCCGGCAGATTCCAGCGCGCTCCTGGGATCCAGGGAAAGGGTGGGCTCCCCCGCCGCCAACCGGCAAAAGGGAGAATCCCTGTCCGCTTCCACCAGCTCGGCCAGAGGCCTGGCGGAATAGCTTACGCCGGTGCGGAAATTTTGGATCATCTGCTTTAAATCAAGAAGGACCGTCTCCCGGCGTTTCAATTTCCCCGCAGCCCACAGCCCCAGCAAAAGGCCGCTCGAAATTACAAGGACCGTTCCCAGCAGCTTCATTTTCTTCATCCCCTATGTATTTCAGGAACTCAATTTCTCCGGGCTGGGCTCTGCCCGCCAGACAGACCGCCGTGCGGAAGGCCCCGGAAGCCAGCAGCTCCCGGCAGAGCGGGCGGCGGGTCAGCTCCTCCCCGGTGGCGTGAACTGAGGCAATCAGCGCCGCCCCGGAAAACTGGGAGCGCCGGACGGTCTCCAGATCCTCCGGGGAAAGCTCGTCGCAGAGAATATATTCCGGTGAAAGCATGCGGATCGCCACGTCGAAGGCCTGCTCCCTGGGATAACCCAGAAGCACGTCGGCGCACGGGCCCAGGTCAAAACCCCCGCCGATCTCCCCACGCTGATCCAGCACGGCCACCCGGCGGCTGGGAAAGAATTTCCCGGTGGAAAGGGACAGGGCCACGTCCCGCAAAAAAGTGGTCTTGCCGCTGGAGGGCTCTCCCGCCACCAGCAGGCCCCGGCGCAGATCGACGCCCTCCAGAAACAGCCGGTCCGCGCAGCCCGTCACCGCCCGGGGGATCCGGAAGACAATGCTCGTTACGTCCCGGACGCTTTTGACCTCCCCGCCCTCCAGTACTGCCGTACCGCAGACCCCCGCCCGGTAAACGCCGCCCACCAAAACATATCCCTTCCGGATCTCGTGCTCGTGACTGAACACGGAGTGGGCACAGATCTGTACGAAGATCTCCTGAAGCTCTTCCCCGGAAATCACGGGAAGCTCTCCGGTAAGGGCACGGCTGACAGAGCCGTCCTCCCTAAGAAAGAAAGCGCCGTCCCGGCCGCAGACAGCAATGGGTTGTCCGCTTTTGAAATGAAGGTCAAAAGCCTGGTCCTTCACTTCAAAGGGCACCCGTAGCAGCAAGTCCCGGTAGGCGGGAAGCTGGCAGGCAAGGGAGTCAAACGAGGGGTCCATGTTCTCGCTCCTTTCTCAACGGATCCTAGGTAACGCACTTAAAAATCGGCAAATACCGAATTTCAAGCGGGTTCATAAGAGGCTTTGCCCCTTTGGAACTGCGTTAACTATTTCCCATTGTATGGGACGTGCCTCCAAAATAGAACAGGCGCCCGGGAAGATCCCGGACGCCTGCGGCAGTGGGTTAAGCTTATTGTTTTTGCTCCATATATTGGAAGAACGCATGAAGGATCTCCCGGTCGTTGTCAAAGGTGACCGTGTCCAAGGCTTCCTCCGGCTTGAACCAGCGGATCTCCATCACCTCCGCCTCCTGGGCTGTTACGTGCTTGTCACCGGCCCTGGCGGCAAAATAGACCACGTCCTTCATCACGCCGTGCTTTGGAGAAAAGGTGACCATATGGCGGAAACTGGTGTCCAGCTCTACCCGAAGCCCCGTCTCTTCCCAAATTTCGCGGAGGGCCGTTTCCGCTTCGGTCTCGCGGTTCTCCACATGGCCTTTGGGGAACGCCCAATGGCCGCCGTTTTTATGGCGAATCAGCAAGATCCTGAGCTTGCCGTTGTCCTTGACGCGGTAAACTACCGCGCCGCAGGATTTTTCCTGTTTCATAGACAGATTCTCCTTTCCGGAGGCAAATGGCAAGAGGGAGCCCCAGGCTCCCTCTTCTGCTTTATTTGATGGAAAAACGGTAAACAGTCTTCGTGGAGAAAGGCTCCCCAGGCTGGAGATAACGGAACGGGAAGTTCTCGTGGTTGACGGAATCGGGATAAAACTGGGTCTCAAGGCACAGAGCGGTATGGGGCAGCATAGCCTTCCCGTCCTTGCCAACAAGGCCGGAGGTTTTGTTAAAGGTATAAAGCTGCACGCCGGGCAGATCGGACCAAACCTCCATCACCCGGCCACTGTCGGGCTCCCAGACCTCGGCAAATTTACGGAAACCTGCGCCGTCCACACAGAAATTGTGATCAAAGCCGCCGCAAAGCGCAATGAGGTGATCGTCGGCGAACATGTCGTCACCCAGCTTCTTGCCCTTGGTAAAGTCCAGGGGACCGCCGGCCACCTGATGGAAGGTGCCGTCGGGGATCAGGTCATCAGAGACATTGGTGGTCCGGCCGGCATAGATTGTAAGCACCGTACCCAGAATATCTTTCTGGGGATCGCCGGACAGATTGAAGAAGGAATGGTTGGTGGGGTTAAAGGGCGTCTCCTGATCGGAAACGGCGTCGTACTTCAGCTCCAGGGAGTTGTCCTTCTTCAAGGTATAGGTGACGGTCATCTTCAGGGCGCCGGGGTAGCCCTCGTCGCCGTCGGGGCTTTCATGGGTGAAGGTGACGGAAGGCTCGCCGCCGTTTTCGGAAGCTTCCATTTCCCAGAGCACCTGGTGATAGCCGCCGGGGCCGCCGTGCAGCGTATTCCTGCCATCGTTCTTGGAAAGCTGGTAGGTTTTGCCGTTTAAGGTAAATTGGGCATTGCCGATACGGTTCGCGTAGCGACCCACAAAGGTGCCCTGGAAATTAGCGCCGAAGTATTCTTCCAAGGTCCTGTGGCCCAGAACCACGTCGCCCATTTTGCCCTGCTTGTCCTGTGTAAGCAGCTTGACAATACGGCAGCCGTAATTGGTGACCACCAGGGTCATGCTGCCGGTCTCCAGAGTGCAGAGCTTTGCTTCTCTGCCGTCGGGCAGTTTTCCGAACACAGAAGTGTTGACAGCCATGGGAATCAGGCCTCCTTACCCAGCAGCGCGGCGCCGATGATGCCGGCGTCGTTGCCCAGCTCGGCACGGCAGACCTTGGTCTTCTTGGAAGAATTCATGGCGTACTGGTGCTCGGCCACAAACTCGCGGACCGGAGCAAGCAGAGTTTCACGCTCGTTGGAAATGCCTCCGCCGATGCAGAGAATGTCGGGCTGGAAAATATTGATCATATTCACGACGCCCTCGCTGAGATAATGGACATACTCGTGAACGATCTCTTCGCCGATGGGGTCTCCCTGACGCATGGCGACAAAGGCAGTGCGGCCGTTGACCTTGCTTTCGTCCCCGCCCACGAGGGTCCACAGGGGGGAATCCTTGGGGGCCTTCTGCATGTGCTCTTTGGTAGTCTTGATCAGACCCGTAGCGGAGGCATAAGCTTCCCAGCAGCCCAAACGCCCGCAGGTGCAGGGACGGCCGTCCACCACGATGATGGAATGACCCAGCTCCGCGCCGGCAAAGTTGCTGCCGGAATAGATTTTGTGATCGATAATCACGCCGCCGCCCAAACCGGTGCCCAGGGTAATGGCAACCGCGTTGTCGGCGCCCTTCAGGGCTCCGGCCATGTACTCGCCGAACGCCGCGGCGTTGGCGTCGTTCTCCATCAGCACCTTTTTACCGTCCAGGCGCTCGGAAAGCATCTTCTCCATGGGGGTGTTCCGGAAGGGCAGGTTGTTGGCATATTCGATGATGCCGGTCGCCTTATTGACGGTGCCGGGGGCGCCGATGCCCACCCAGGGCACGTCGTTCAAGGTAAGCCCGGCGTTCTTCAGAGCCTCGCGGGCAGCGGCCGCCATATCGTCCGCCACCTGCTCGGCGGTTTCCGTCTGCGTTTTTGCAGCGGCGCGGGCGATGATCTGATAGTTCTCGTCCACAATGCCGACAGCAATATTGGTGCCGCCCAAGTCAATTCCGAGATAATACATAAAGGTTGCTCCTCCTAACTGTTTTGGGGTTCTCCCCTATTAAATTACAGTATACACTATCCCAAATGGAAAAGCAAACACCAGACAGGAAATTTCCACCTATTTTTTCTTTCAGCCTTGCCTGTGGAACTATCCCTTGATTTTACAGGGCTCCTATGATAAAATGATCATGCTCAAATGCCGCTGTGGCGGAATTGGCAGACGCAAGGGACTTAAAATCCCTCGATGGCAACATCGTACCGGTTCGATCCCGGTCAGCGGCACCAGCAATAAGGGAACGGCTTTTGCCGTTCCCTTATTGCTTTTTCGATGGCTGGGATCGAACCTTCGGGTCTGAGCGTTTAAAAACGTCCCGGTGGGACGTTTTTAGCGAAGAGTGCCTTGAAGGGTACTGTGCCGAAGGCACGGTCTTCAAGGCGCGTCACGCCGCAGGCGGGACATCGGCCCGGTCAGCGGCACCATATATTAAGTTTGCTGCCGGATCGACATTCTGATATAATGTTTCCGGGGGTGACAGGATGAAAGGATTCCAACGAAAAAATCAATTATTTTCTCTTTGCGGATTGAATTGCGGGTTGTGTCCTATGCGGCTGGGAAATTACTGTGGTGGCTGCGGCAATGGAAATCAATCATGCAAGATTGCGAAATGCAGTTTGGAGCACGGAGAAATCGAGTATTGCTATGAGTGCAAACAATATCCATGCGCAAAGTATCAACACATTGATGAATATGACTCTATCATTACGAGCAGGCATCGAAAGGCAGATTTAGAAAAGGCGCAAAGGATAGGCATTGAGCAATATAATTTGGAGCAGCGGGAAAAAATGCAGATCCTTTCCCACTTGCTTTCTAACTATAATGACGGGCGCAGAAAAAGTTTCTTTTGTGTAGCAGTTAATTTATTGGAACTTTCAGAGCTGAGAGAAGCAATGGAGCAAATACAATCCAATGATGAAATATCCTCGCTGCCGCTTAAAGAACAATGTTTGTCTGTAGCAGAGGTATTCCAAAAGCTCGCGGCCAGAAGGAACATAGAACTGAAACTGATTAAGAAAAAATAAAACAGGGAACGGCTCTTGCCGTTCCCTGTTTGCTTTTCCGAACGAAACAATACCTCAGGAAAGTTCCCTGCCGATAACCCTCACCAGCTCGTGGGTGCGGTCACAGCCGTGTTCCCAATACATAATGCCCGCCAGCCCGGCTTCTTTGACATACCGGCATTTCAGGGCGACCGCTTCCGGCGTTTCAAAGCTGATGAACGTCTCCCCATTCCAGAGATACGCAGCCTGGGCGTCCTCGTCCCACAGTTTTTGAAAATGGCCCTGCCGCAGGAACTCCGGGGTAATGTCACTGTAAGCAGGCCCGTATTCTCCGGTCGACTGGGCAATTTGCAGAAGGCCGTTATTCCGGTTTTGCGCCCCCGTCCACTTCCGGGAGTAGAAAGCCGCGCCGATGATCAGTTTTTCCGGCGGTACCCCAGCCCGATGGAACAAGTTCACCATGTCCGCTGTATTCAAGCCGCTGTGATCTCCCCGGCTGGCCCGCAGCGCCGCGTGGTGCCCCGCCTGGTGGGTAAACTCTCCCCGCAGGTCGTAAGTCATGAGCTGCACGTAGTCTACAATCTGCGCCACCGACTTCATGTCCGTGTTTTCCGTGAAATACTCCCCCGCGCCGGCGGCGATGGACAGGCTGCGGCTGCCCAGCGTTTCCCGCAGAGTCTGCAGCAGAAGGGTAAAATATTCTTTTTCCCGGGGATCAACGCAGACGCCGGCCCTGTCTGTACAGGGATATTCCCAGTCTATGTCGATGCCGTCCAGGCCAAGCCGCTGTGCTGTTTCCGCACAAGAGCGGGCAAAGTTCCGCCGGCCCTGCTGGGTCATGGACATGCCGGAAAAGCCGTCCGCGCCCGCGCCGCCGACAGACAGCACCAGTTTTATATCGGGATTCCATCTGCGAAACTGCCCAAGCAGCCCAATATTCGTAAGAGCGTCCACATTCACCTCGTCCCCTTTGACAGAGCCAAAGGCCAGGTTGATGTGGGTTAGGTTATGCAGATCTTCCTCTGTAAAGAGAGGGAGGGAATCGTTTACGGCATAAGCGATCGCGTACTTTTTCACGGGGCGTCCTCCTGCGGCAATCATTTATACGGCTATGATACCATAGGCAGCCCAAATTGTCCACGGCCAATACAAAGCAGAGGCTTTTCCCGCCGCCGGACTAGGCCTTGGGGGTCTTCAGCCCGCACTGGGCCGGGTTGTCGATCAGGTTTCCCTTATAGTCAAAACGGGAGCCGTGGCAGGGGCAGTCCCAGGAATGCTCGTCCGGGTTCCATTCCAGCTGACAGCCCAGGTGAGGGCAGCGGGTAGACACCAGATAGACCGTGCCCTTTTCGTCCCGGTAAGCGCCGCGCTTCTTGCCGCACCAGCGAATGACTGCCCCCTGGCCGGGCGCCAGCCGGTCAAATTCTTTGCCCGGGAAATAGAGGATCTCCTTCGCTAGGCCTTTTACGCTTTTCCCCGTGTTCCGGCACAGATTCGGCAGAGCTGTCCGAAGGGGGAAACGTCTGGGAGAAAAGACGGTCTGGGCCCGATCTTTACCGGCAATCTCTTCGCTCAGCCTGACGGCAGCAGCCATGGAGCCGGTCATGCCCCACTTTCCGAAACCGGTGGCCACGTACCAGTTGGGCCTTGAGGGCGAGAACTTTCCCACGTAGGGGACGCCGTCCAGGGTCTTGCAGTCCTGGGCCGACCAGGCTGCGATTTCCCGGCAGCCCGGCCAGAGCGACGCTGCCCGCCGCCGCAGCTGATCATAGGCGCTTTCGGCTCCGCTTTCCCCGGTCCGGTGGCTGCCGCCCCCCAGCAGCAGGGTATTCCCCGCGCTGCGCAGGGAAAGCCCGGAAGGGTCCACACCATAATACATGCCGGAAAGCTCCGGAGGGCCCTCCAAAGCCAGGACATAGCTTCTCTCCTGATACATTCTGGCAAAATAGAAGCCCGGGAAATTTACAAAGGGAAAATGAGAAGCGAACACGATATGCCGGGCCCACACCAGGCCCCGGTCTGTTTCAACAGTGCGAGCCTTCACCCGAAGGGCCCGGGTGTGCTCATACACCGGGATTCTTTCCGAAACTGCCCGCAAAAACCGCAGCGGGTGAAATTGAGCCTGATTGGGAAACGCCAGCGCCCGCGCGTGCCGGAACGGAAGCTCTGCCGCGGAGGTCAGCTCCGCTTCGATCCCCAGGCGTCGGGCGGCCTGCCGCTCTTCCTCCAAAAGGGAACTGTCCTGTTCGGAATACAGGTACGCAGGCAGCCGCTGAAACATGCAGTCGATCTTCTCCTCCTGGACGATCCTGCCGTACTCTTCGACGGCTTTCTGACTTGCCCGGGCATATTCCCCGGCGCGCTCTGCTCCGAATCGGTCCAGGAGCTTGGCATAGATCAATCCGTGCTGGGAGGTAATCTTTGCCGTGGTATTTTTCGTCTGGCCGCTTCCCACCTGCTCCGCCTCCAGGACCACGGCTTCTATCCCCCGCCGCCGCAGCTGATAAGCGGTAAGGATTCCGGCCATTCCCCCGCCGATCACCGCCGCGTCCGCGGTGAGATTTCCGGGCAGCGGGTCTCTTGGGGGAAGCGTTTCGGTTTTGCTCCACAAGGATTCCATGTTCCACCTCAAATTTCCTTTTTTCTTTTAGTTTGCCGCAAAACAGGAAAAATACCCGGGAACAGGAATCGGCGGAACCGCATATATAATAAAAGGCCCCCTGCAAACGCAGGGAGCCCTGTAGACCGGAAAATTACATGGATCAAACCCAGTGCTGGCCGCTGGCCGTATCCTCGAAGGTAATGGCGCGCTTCAGCACATCACAGGCCTTGACCAGACCCTCATTCTGGCTCATGAGAATGTCCTCATGCTCAATGGACATGACATAATCGTAGCCTACCAGGCGCAGCTGGGACACAAAGTCCTTCCAGAACAGCTCATCGTGGCCGTAACCAATGCTGCGGAAGATCCAGGTACGCTTGGCGGGATCGCCATAGCTCTTGTAGTCCAGGGTGCCGTCAATGGGCGCATTGATCGGGTCGATCTTGGTATCCTTGGCATGGACGTGGAAAATGCACTCGCCGCCCAAGTCGCGAATGGCCGCGATGGGATCGATCCCCTGCCAGAACAGATGGCTGGGATCGAAGTTGGCGCCGATCTCGGGACCGACCGCAGCGCGAAGCTTCTTCAAGGTATAGGGATTGTAAACGCAGAAACCCTGATGCATCTCCAGAGCGATCTTGTTTACACCGTGGGCTTTGGCAAAGGCCACAAAATCCTTCCAGTAAGGGATCAGGACTTCGTTCCACTGCCACTCGACCACGTCCTGGAACTCATTGGGCCAGGCGCAGACCACCCAGTTGGGGTTCTTGGACTCGGGGCAGTCGCCAGGGCAGCCGGAGAAAGTGTTGATCTGATGAATGCCTAGCTTTTCCGCCATGAGCACGCAGTTGCGCATGTCCTCGTCAAAGGCCTTGGCGATCTCCTTGTTGGGGTGAATGGGGTTGCCGTGGCAGCTGAGGGCGCTGATCTGCAAGCCGGACTCCTCGATGGTCTTGACAAACTCCTGGAACTTGGCCTCGTCGTGCAGCAGCACGCCGGGATCGCAGTGATCCTTACCGGGATAGCCGCCGGCGCCGATCTCCACCATCTGAGCGCCCAGGGACTTGAAATATGCCAGAGCCTCTTTCAGGGGAGTAGAGCCGATCACATTGCTGAGTACACCTAATTTCATGGAAACACACTCCTTCGTTTTCCGTCGGGATAAGCGCCGTCCCGCAGTGCCGCTTCCGGCAAAGGGGCCGGCTGACCCCGCATATATCTATTGCCATTATAAAGAACCCGGCATAAAAATGCAATCCCATTCCCGAAAAATTTCCCGAAAAACTTGAGGTTTCCCTCTTTCCTTTTTCACCCTTCTCCTGTATAATTCTGTAGAATGCATTTTGAGGAGGTCGTTTCTTTGGAATCTGAAATCAATTACAAAAGCACGCGGACCGCATGCTACCTCGGATACATCGTGCAGGGAATCGTCAACAACTTAAGCCCTCTGTTCTTCGTAATTTTCCAAAGGGAATTCGGCATTTCCTATAGCATGCTTTCCTCTCTGATCCTGTTTAATTTTGTGACGCAGATCGTAGTGGACGCCATCTGTGTGAAATTTGCCGACCGGATCGGCTACCGGGCCGCCAGCATTTCCGCCCACATCTGCAGCGTTGTAGGCCTTCTATGCCTGGGCCTGCTTCCCAGATTTCTTCCCCACTCCCTGGCCTTTTTCGGCCTGGCGGCGGCTACGGTGATCAACGCCGTTGGCGGCGGAATCATCGAAGTGATCGTAAGCCCGCTGATCGACTCTCTGCCCAGCGATGACAAAGACGCCAAGATGAGCCTGCTTCACTCCTTTTACTGCTGGGGACAGGTGGGTGTCGTTCTGCTGACCACGCTGGCCATCAAGCTGC
>CAZBDS010000004.1:0-23641 GCA_964490735.1 uncultured Acutalibacter sp.
GATCCGGGTGCCGGGCACGTCCCGAAAACCCTCCAGGGCTGCCTTGCCCGTATCGCCGGAAGTAGCGGTGAGAATGACCGCTTCTCTGCCGGGGGCCGCCTTTTTCAGGGAGGCTGTCAGGAACCGGGGCAGAATCTGCAGGGCAATATCCTTAAAGGCGCAGGTGGGCCCGTGCCACAGCTCCAAAAGGTACTTGTTTTCCCCACCACCCGTCAAGGGTACCAGCCTTACAGGCTCCTCCCCATCAAATTTTCCAGAAGCATAGGCCTCGTCCACACAGCGGCTGATTTCTTCGGGCGTGAAGTCCGTGAGAAAATAAGAGAAGATCTTTTTGGCCAGTCCGCGGTAATCCAATTCCCGCAAAACAGGAAATTCCGGGGAGAGATCCGGCAGGGTCTCGGGGACAAACAACCCGCCTTCCGTGGAAATACCCTGGGAAATCACCTGGGAAGCGCTGTAGCGAAGATTGGAATCTCTGGTGCTTTTGTACTGCATTCGCATCACCTGTTTTTCTAAGTATCACTTGTTTTCTACTTAAAGCCCGCCGTTTTCCCGGAAGAAACGGGCGGCATTGCCATAAAAGATCCGGTCGGTCAGCGTTTGGGAGTAGTGGCGCAGGAAAACCTCGTACAGCCGGGGAATGGCTGAAAGGCCGTCCTCCATGTCTTCGGGAAGCTCGGAGCCGTCCATATCTCCGCCCATGGTGAGAATTTCTTCCCCGCCCAGTACCAGAAAATGCTCTGCATGGCGCACAACATCTTCCATGCAGACCTTCTCCGGCTGATCGTTCAAAAAGGCTCTATAAAAATTCAGACCCACCAATCCGCCGGAGCTCTTGATCGCGGCAAACTGCTCATCTGTCAAATTTCTGGGGTGGCCGCAGACTGCCTTCGCGTTGGAATGGGAAGCGACCAAAGGTCTTTTGGCCATCTCTGCCACGTCCCAAAACAGCTCCGGGCTGGCGTGGGAAACATCAACGAGAATCCCCGCCTCCTCAAAACGCTTTACAGCTTCTCTGCCAAAAGGAGTGAGCCCCGTGCTTCCGGAAGCGGACACACCCCGCCCCAGCTCGTTTTCCCCATTCCAGGTCAGGGTACACATCCGCACACCCCGGCGCTTCCAATCGTTCACTTGACTCAGGTCACCGCCCAAAGCCGCCGCGCTTTCCACAGTGAGAATCGCGCCGTGCTTTTTCTCGGCTTCCAGCTTTTGCAGGTCGCCGGGGTGACTGCAAAACGAAAGTACGTCGCGGTTTTCCTCTGTTTCCGTCGTCAAGCGGTCAGCGGCGCCCCGAAAACAATCGATCGCTTCCTGTCCCCGAAGAGAATCGTGAAGAAACACGGCATAGCATTGGACGTAAGTATCTATAGCACCGGCCTTTTTCAGATTGACGTGAAGCTCATTGTCCCGCAGGGAAACATGGTCGAAATAGCAGCCCAGCAGGGTGTCGCAGTGGAGATCAAAATACTTCATGGTTTCTTCCTTTCAGTACCGTATTACCAGAAGGCGTTTTCCAGGTATTCCTCCCCCACGATCTTCCCCTTTTGGGTGTAGACCGCAGCGGCGTCAAATCTGGGCTGGAGCTGTGTAGGGTGCTCGACCAGATACAGGCCGGCAGTACGGATAATCCGCTTCTGCTTTTCGGGCGTAATGGCTTCAAAGGGAGCAGCCATGCCGTCCTTTTCCCGAGCCTTGACCTCTACAAATACAAGATACTGTTCATTTCTGGCAATGATGTCAATCTCCCCAAAACGGCAGGAAAAATTTCTTTTCAGAATTTGATAACCGCGCTTTTCCAGCAGCTTTGCCACATGGTTTTCCCCGGCCTTCCCCGTTCCGCGATCCATAAGCAACCTCGTTTCTCCCGGGAAACCGCATCTCAGTGGTCGCCCAAATTCTTCAAAAAGGTCTTCCTGTGTTCCGGCAGTATCCCGTAGGCTTTGATGGCCTCATAATGCGCTTTTGTGCCGTAACCTTTGTGTTTGGAAAAGCCGTACTGCGGATATTGGAGATCCAGTTCCCGCAGGACCCGGTCACGGCTGACCTTTGCCAGAATGGAGGCCGCGGCGATGCTGGCGCACTGTGCGTCCCCCTTTACCACCGTTTCCCCCGGCACAGGCAGGGGCGGCATACGGTTGCCGTCTACAAGAGCCCAATCGGCAGGTGGGTCTAAGGCGGCGCAGGCCCTTTTCATGGCAAGAAACGTAGCCTGCAGAATATTGATCCGGTCGATTTCCTCCGCGGAAGCGGAACCGATCCCGTAGGCGACCGCTCTTTCGCGGATCACGTCAAAGAGCTGCTCCCGCTTTTTTTCAGAAAGCTTTTTCGAATCGTTTAAGCCGTCGATTTGGCAGTCTATGGGAAGAATTACCGCGGCGGCGTAGACGGGCCCGGCCAGGGGGCCTCTTCCCGCCTCGTCGATTCCGCACACGAAGGAGTGTCCGGCTTCTGCGGCGGAACGCTCGTAAGCATACCAATCCATCGTGATCCCTCCTTACGGACGTTCCAAAGTAATGCGGCCGAGCTGTGCGCCGCGGAATTCGTCCAGCACCGTGTTGGCGGCCCGTTCGGTATCAATCTCTCCGCCGGAAATCAACATGCCGCGCTTTTTGCCAATCTGCTCCAAAATTACGTGACCGGGCAGCGACTCCCGGGGATCCAGATCCGTTTTATAGCGGGTATTGACCGCCTGGGGATACAGCTGCATTAAAAGCTCCAGAAGACGGCAGGCCAGCCCCTCCCGGTCCAAGATCTCGTCCTTGACGGCACCGGTAAAGGCCAAATGCTCCCCCACCACCGGATCTTCAAACTTGGGCCAGAGCACGCCGGGGGTGTCCAGCAATTCAAAACCTTTTCCCACGGTAAACCAGCGGTTCTGCCGTGTGACGCCGGGGCGGTCCTGCACTTCCGCCTTTCCGCCCGTTTTTACAAGGCGGTTGATGAAGGAAGATTTTCCCACGTTGGGAATGCCCACCACCATCACGCGAATAGGGCGGCCCACCATGCCCTTGCGCTCCCAAGCGGCAATCTGTTCCCGCAACACTTCCCGGACCCCGCTGTAAAAAGCGGGAACTCCCTTACCGGTCTTACATTCCAGAGGAATGGCCTTCACACCGCCGCCGGCAAACTTTTCCACCCAGCGGCTGGTGCAAGCAGGGTCTGCCATGTCGCTTTTATTGAGCAGCACCACCCGGGGCTTGGACTTGACAATGTCCCGCAGCACCGGGTTGGCGGAGCTTAAGGGCACCCGTGCGTCCAAAAGCTCTGCCACCACGTCCACCAGCTTCAGGTCTTCCGTAATTTTCCGGCGGGTTTTTGCCATGTGGCCGGGAAACCACTGAATGGATTGTACCTCACTCATGGTATTTCCTCACTTTACAGGTCCCGCCTTTGAAAGCGGGAACACATTGAAAACCACTTTTCCCAGGATATTCCGGCGGTCTATCATGCCGACCTCATAAAATCGGCTGTCGGTGGAATTGCCCCGGTTGTCTCCCAAAACGAACACACAACCGGAAGGCACCGTTTGAGGAAATTCCAGGATCTTCCCGGGACGTTCCGGCAGATAAGTGATTCCGTCCGCTATGCCGAAGGCAGAACCGGGCAGCGGAACACCGTCCACTACTACTTCGCCGGAGTTGGCGTCAAAATCAACTGTTTGCCCGCCGGTAGCCACAACCCGTTTGATAATGGGCTCCTTTAGCGCGTTGATGACAATGACAACATCTCCCTGTTCAGCCTCGGCGCCAAATGAAGTTACCAACACACGGTCCCCATGATAATAGGTGGGCTGCATGGAACCGCCGTCCACCGTGATGATGCGTACGATAAAGGTAAAGACAACGGCTACCAGCACGATCGCCATAACGATGGTCTCCGTCCACTCGAAAACCGAGCGGAGAAGCTTTTCTCCGGGAGCCTGCTTTTCTTCCTGAAGCTCCTGTTCCGTATCACTCATTGAGAAGTTCCTCGCTTTCTGTTCGAGCTTAAATAACCGGGCCTAATTTTTGAAAGGGAAACAAGTGGAATACCGCTTTTCCCAGGATATTCCGCTTATCCACCATTCCCACCACCTGATAACGGCTGTCTTCCGAAACAGAACGGTTGTCACCCAGCACAAATACACAGCCGGGAGGCACCGCCTGGGGGAATTCCAGCAGCTTAAAGGAGGTAAAGGGCACATCGGTGATCCCATTGCGCAGGCCGAACTGGGTCTCGTCTACGGGCGAACCGTCTACCAAAACAGCCTTTTTCTCATAATCAAAGTCCACCACCTGGCCCTCGGTGGCGATAACGCGCTTGATGATGGGCTCGTCCAGCACATTGTTGATAACGACCACATCGCCCTGTGAAACTCCCAGGGCCCCGCCTGTTACCAAAATCCGATCCCCTTCGCTGTAATTGGGCAGCATAGAGGTACCGGTTACCGTGATGACCCGGAAGACAAATGTGAACAAAAGCGTGATCATCACCACCGCGATCACCACTTCTTCCATCCATTCAAACACAATGCGAGAGGCGCTTTTGCGCTTTTTCTGTTCTGTTGCTTCTGTAACATCCATAAGCTGCCTCCCAATTCAAAATGATAGCAAAAAAGGGACAACGAATGTCCCTTTGAAGCTTACCTATGCGGCTTTCCAGCTTACTTGAGCTGCTCCTTGACCTTGGCGGCCTTGCCCACCCGGTCGCGCAGATAATAGAGCTTTGCGCGGCGGACGCGGCCCATACGGACCACCTGAACAGCCTTGACATTGGGCGAATGGAGCGGGAACACCCTTTCCACGCCTACGCCGTAGGAAACACGGCGAACGGTAAAGGTCTCGCTGATACCGCTGCCCTTCTTGGCAATGACGGTACCCTCAAACTGCTGGATTCTCTCCCTGTCGCCTTCGCGGATATTTACGTCCACCTTAACGGTGTCGCCCACGGAGAACTGAGGGATCTCAGTTTTCATAGAATCCTGAGAAATTGCCTTGATCACGTCCATTTGATATTCCTCCAATAAATTGATTTCAGACATTCATACCAGTGAAACGGCAGAAGCCGTTTTCTCTTCCCGGCAGCGGACTGTCCGCTTCCACACGCGGTCACACCGCGCTTCGACCCCCACGGGCAAGCTTTTGAGAAAAACCCGCGGACTTCAAATGCTTTAATATATTACCATAAGCGCTGTAAAAAAGCAAGGATTTTTTACCGGATTTCCGAAAAATCTTCGGTGAGAAGGCGCTTTCGGACAATCTGCGCCTCCGGTTCTTCCCCTTCGCAGTTCTGAAGCGCCTCCAACAGCAGGGACGGGTTGACGCTGCCCGCCGCGCTGCAGGGAAGCCGCAAAAAAAGCTTCAGCTGGTTCCTGCTGACACACTGGGACGTAAAGCCGCTGAAATAGGGCTTAATGTCCATTTTCTTGTCGCCCTTCTTCCCGTGCTTTATAACGGTGACGGTTTCCCGGGAAAGAAGGTCCCGCAGCTTTTCCTCCAGAGCGGCGGCATTTTCACTTTCCAAGAGCATCTCATATTCCGCGAAGGCAATGGCCTCAAAGGGGAACTCCGGCTCTCCTGCGGCAAAAACGCGGATATCCTCCGGAAGCTTTTCTTTCAGGCGGCGGACGATCTCATCAAAGGGCACCTCGGAGGTCAATCGGATGTCCATACATTCCCGGTCCCCCTGGACACCCAGAGACAGGGGCATGGCAAAAGTCATGTAGACCCTGGGATTAAAACCTTCCGTATACCAGACGGGCAGACCTGAAAGCCGCAGGGCCCGGCTCATGCAGCGGGTCAGATTCAGGTGGGAAATATAGCGGGCCGTCCCCTTTTTCTCAAACCAGATTCTCACGTTTCTCAACGCAGATCCCTCCCTTGTAGCAAGCCGCCCCGCAATGGGAACATTTTTCCCGGCAGTTAGGCGTCGTCTGGGCCTGATAGGCCCGCTGGCACTCTTTTTGCAAAAATTCCTTACGAATCCCGTAATCCAGGTGATCCCAGGGGAATACCTCGTCGAATTCTCTCTGCCGAAGAGCGTAAAAATCCGGGTCGATCCCACAGGCATGGAAAGCTTCCATCCACTTGTCAAAATCAAAACAATCGTCCCAGCCGTCGAACCGGAAGCCCCATTCAGCAGCCTTTTCCAACACGGCACACAGTTTCCGGTCACCTCTGGCAAACACGGCTTCCAAATAGCTGGTCTGAGCCCCATGATAGCTGACGCTCAAGCGGCGGGAATGGACATTGCCTTTAAGCTCCTTCTGTTTTTCGTGCAGGATTTCCATACTGTCCTGGCCAAACCACTGAAAGGGCGTAAAAGGCTTGGGCACAAAGGCCGCGGCTGAAAGGGCCACTTCAACAGCTTTCCCCTTTGGCTTGTCCTGGTTTTGATAGAAGGCGTCTACCACCTTCTGGCCCAGCCGGACAATGGCCAACACATCGTCCATGGTCTCGGTGGGCAGGCCGATCATAAAATAGAGCTTGATCCTGGTCCAGCCCTCGGTAAAGGCCACGTTGACCGTGTGAAGCAGCTCCTCCTCTGTCACGTTTTTGTTGATGACGTCCCGCATACGCTGGGAGCCGGCTTCCGGGGCAAAGGTAAGACCGCTTTTGCGCACGGAATTGATACGTTCTATCAGCTCGTGATCAAATCCGTCTACCCGCAGGGAAGGCAGCGAAAGGCTGACCTTGCTGTCCTCGGTCCACCGGTGGAGGCAGTCAAGAAGCTCGTTTAAGGTGCTGTAGTCGCTGGTGCTCAGCGAGGAAAGGGAGATCTCATCGTAGCCGGTGGAATCGCAGAGCGCCCGGCACTGGGTGTCGATCACGTCCATGGATTTTTCCCGGAAGGGACGGTAAATATATCCAGCCTGACAGAAACGGCAGCCGCGGATACAGCCCCGCAGTACTTCCTCTGAGATCCGGTCGTGAACAATCTCGATCATAGGAACGGGAAAAGAGTTGGGATAGTAGGCGTTGTCCATGTCACTTACAATGCGCTTTTTCACCTTTTCGGGAGCGCTCTCCAGCGGCGTGTAGCTCTTCACTGTCCCATCAGGATTGTACTCCACCCGGTAAAGAGAGGGCACATACACGCCTTCAATCTGGGCGGCCTGCTTCAAAAATTCCGCTTTACTTCTTCCCTCTTGTTTGCACCGGCGGTAAAGCTCCATAACCTCCAGATCCACCTCTTCGCCGTCTCCCAAAAAGAAAAGATCAAAAAAGTCGGCCAGGGGTTCAGGGTTGCAGGCGCAGGGACCGCCGCCCACCACAAGATTGAACAGCTCGTGCCGGTCTTCGCTGCGCAGGGGAATTCCCGCCAGCTTTAGCATGTTCAGCACGTTGGTATAGCTGAGCTCGTATTGCAGGGTAAAGCCAATAAAATCGAAGTCCTTGACGGGATCCCCACTTTCCAGGGCATAAAGGGGGATATTGTGCAGAAGCATTTGCTGCTCCATGTCCACCCAGGGGGCGAAGACCCGCTCGCACCAAAAATGGGGGACTTCGTTCATGGCGCCGTAGAGAATCTTGATCCCAAGATGGGACATGCCGATCTCATAAGTATCGGGAAAACAAAAGGCAAAGCGGACATCAACGGAGGATTTCTTCTTTACCACGGAATTCAGCTCTCCGCCCACATAGCGTCCGGGCTTCTGAACCTTGAGCAGCACCTTTTCTACTTCTTTGGGATACATAGGTCTTCCCCTTCCCGGTTGATTTACTTTCCCCATTATAGACGTTTTCCGCCTTCTTTGCAACGGGTTAATCTTCCAGGAAATCGCGCTTAAGCACAAGGTACAGCATCAAATAGAGACTTAAAGCAAGCAAAGTAAAATTGTACCGGGTGCGCAGCAGCACCAAAAAGCCCAACACCGCCAGGGGAATCAGGCAAAGCAGAGACAGCACAAAGGTGATTTTTCCGGCGGCGGCGCGGCCCAGCCAGGCACTGAGCAGCGCCTTGAGAGCCAAGCCGCCGTCCAGCGGCTCGACCGGAAGGCTGTGCAGAATCCCCAGCGCGAGGCAGGCAGCGGCAAACAGCGTATCCCCATATCCCACTGCGCGCAGGAGTACCCAACACAGCAGATTGGCGGCAGGTCCCGCCAGGGATACGGCCGCGTTTTGAAAGTAGTTCAGCTTTCTGCCTGTGCCCAGGACTATTTGACAGCCCAATGCCGAAAAGACAGCAGTTCCCGGAGGCGCCCGGAACAAAAACAGCACGGCAAGGTGGGAAAGTTCGTGAAGAAAGGCTGCCAGAAAGACAAATGCGCTGCTTGAAAATCCCGCGAAAAGGCAGCAGAACGCAAGCAGCGCAAAACAAGAGAATTTGATTTTGATCTGACAGCCGCCCAGAAACAGTCGGATCATCAGAGCCTTTGGAGCGCGCCGGGCTCTCCGGAAGGAGCGGAGGTCTCCGGCACGGGGGAAGACTGGATCCAGGTGGGCGGGGTATCCGTTTCTTCTCCCCGCTCTCCCCAGCCGGGAAGCTCTATTTCACGTGCTGATTCCCGCTGGTACCAATCGATCGCCTTGCCGTAGGCTTCCCCGTTTGTAAGCTTGAGAAATACCAGCGCCAAAATGACCAGGGCGCATAGGATCGTCTGCACAAGGGGAACCGTGCTGAAGCCGCTGTCTCCCGGCTCCTGATCCCTGGGAGGTTCTTCCGGCAATTCGCCGAATTCCTCAATTTCCTGAAGTTCCGCCGGGTCCCGCATCACAGGATAATACACAGCAGGCCGCTGCAGCCGTCATTGATAATGCGCTCAATGGTTTCCCGGACCTTTTCCCTGGCGTCGGCAGGCATTCGGTACAGCTTGTTGTGCATGCCCTCATTGACCAGTGAATGCAGGGACTTGCCAAAGATATTGGATTCCCAGATCTTTACGGGATTTTCCTCGAATTCCTTCAAAAGGTACAGCACCAGTTCTTCAGACTGCTGCTCGGAGCCTACGATAGGTGTGATTTCCGTGTTGATCTGTGTCCGCATCATGTGAATGGAGGGAGCGGTGGCTTTCAGGCGGATCCCGTATTTCCCGTTCTGCTTCAGGATCTGGGGCTCCTCCAGGGTCAGCTCTTCCACGTCCGGCATGACGATGCCGTATCCTGTTTCCAGAACGTCGTCATAGGCCTGCTGAAGCTTGGCAAACCGCTTTTTGATGACCGTCATTTCGAGCAGCTGGGACATGAGCTCCGATTCGTCCTGGATCTGAAGCTCCGTCTTTTCGCTGAGGACCTGGTAGAAGAGGGAGGAATCCAGCTGAAGTTCCGCGCGGCTGCGGCCACTGCCCAGGTCGATGGACCGGACGTTGACATCTTTGACAAACTCACAGCCGCCCACGGCGTCCAACATGGTCCGGACCTCTCTCATGCGGCTGATCCCGCAGGAATTACGGACGCTGTTCAGAAGGCCGGAAAAGAGCCAGTGATCGGCTTCCAAGGAAGTGAGCCAGCCGGGGATATCGAACTCCACTTCCCGCACTGGGAACTGGTAGAGCAGGCTGGCGATCACGCCTTTCACGTCCTCCTCTGTAACGTCGATACAGTTGATGGGCAGCACAGGGACTCCATATTTCTCGGAAAGCCGGTCTGCCAGCTCCCGGGCATAAGGAGACTCCGGTTCAACGCAGTTCAGAAGCACCACATAGGGCCGGTTCGTTTGGTTGAGCTCCTCGATGACCCTTTCTTCGGCTTCCTCATACTCTTCCCGGGGAATGTCGCTGATGCTGCCGTCGGTGGTGATGACCAGGCCGATGGTGGAATGCTCGGTGATCACCTTCTTGGTGCCGATCTCCGCCGCCATGTTGAAGGGAATGGGCTCTTCGTACCAAGGCGTTTTCACCATGCGAGGCTGGTCTTCTTCTATGTAGCCGATGGCGCTGGGAACGATATATCCCACGCAGTCGATCATACGGACGCTGAAGGAAGCGTCGCCGTCGATCTGCACAGACACCGCTTGTTCGGGAATAAACTTGGGCTCGGTCGTCATGATCGTCCGGCCGGCCGAGGACTGGGGCAGCTCGTCAATAGCCCGTTCCCGTTGCATGCCGTCGGGAATGTTGGGAATGACCACGGTATCCATAAACTTTTTGATAAAGGTGGATTTACCGGTTCTGACGGGGCCCACCACGCCGATGTAGATTTCGCCGTTCGTTCGATCCTGAATATCTTTGTACACATTGAATTCTTCCATGCTGGCACCTCTTTTCTCTATCTGTTGCAAATGATGATGGGCCGGTCCTCCGGAATGACCTCGTCGTACAGGTCGTTTTGAGAGCGGAGGTCTGACAGCAGAGCCCGGTGGGTCTTGGCAATGTCCCACAGCCGCTCCCCTGCGGAAGCGTAGTAAACGAGCAGCCGGGCGCCTGTCTCAAAGCCCTTCGCGTTTTCGTCGATCGCGGCGGACGTTAAGAATTTGGCAGTGGACCGGCTGAACAGGAATGTGCTAACGCCGGTCTCGACGGAAACCTCCACTGTGTTCTTATCGGCAATGCGGTATTCCCATACCTCCGTGCGGGAAGAAGTCTCGCTTCCCTTTGCCTGGACGTCGTCCAGCTCGGTGGCGCAGTTGTAATCGAAGGAACGCTCGGTATAAAGCACCCGTCCCTGGCTTCCCAGATAGAGCATGCACAGAGTATAGCGCACCCGGTAGCTGAGCTTTCCCTTGTCGCAGGAGGACTGGACGTCGTCCTGTTCGCACCAGAGGTCCAGAATCTTCTCGATCTCGTCCTCTTGAACGCTGAGGGCGCATTTCTTTTTCAGCACCTCGCTGTGAACGCCCTGCACCAGGGTAAAGGCACTTTGGGAATAACGCATTTCCAGGGGAGCCTTCACGGAGTAGGCGTCGTCGATCATTTCGACCTCACAGGACTGGTACAAGAACGCCACCAGGAAAATTTTGGCAAGGACATTTGCGGAGGTGTATTCCCCCACGTCGTCTTCCCGGGGCTGAATGGCGCTTTCCCCCACCATGGCCTTCATATCGCAGATACAGCCTTCCTCCGCTCCCATACATTCGATGAGCTGGGAAAAATCCACGGAAGCGCTCATCTTTTCCACCTGACTTCCGTCTACTGCGGAAAGGTACAGGAAGGAAACGTCCACCGTACCGGAAACCTCCATGCCGCCTTCGGCAAACCGGCATTCCCGCACCCGGCAGGAAACGTTCTTTCGCAGGATCGATTCGATGGGAGGCTTGCCGTTTTTCAGCTGAAGGGTGTCCTCCACCGTAAACTGATGGCACACGGCGTTAACGGCCTTGGAGGCCTGATGGGTGCTGGTAAGTTTTTCAATGGAGGGATCTTCCAGGCTGCAGGTGATCTGCTCCTGCTTCTGCACCACCGCCAGAGCCCGGACGGACACAGCCAGATGAAGGTCGATCCGCCGGGCGCTTACCGCGCGGCAGGTAACATGTTCCGCCGCTGCCCTGACCCATGCCACAGCCTTTTCTTCGGTAGCGCGGACCTTGACGGAAGCGGAAAAATCCTTGGTGAAATCGCAGCAGCGCACGGCGTCTCCTTTTGCGTCAAGGTACAGCACGCGGATATCACAGACGCCGTCGCAGGTCAGTGTGTCGTCCGTGACAAGGTAGGAAGAGATTTCCGGCGTGACCTGGCATTTCAGGATCTTCTGGATCTCCGGACAGTAATCCGGCAGATTGTATTCTGTGTCTATCGGCGCTTCAAAGCTGCCGTCAAATACGGGGTCAAAATATTCGTACGGCTGGGTCTTTATTTTTGCCTGCATACAGTATCCTCTCCTTTGTTTTTCTACCCCATATGTATGCGGGGTGGGAAATTTTATGCAAGAGAGGGCCTTCTTCTTCCCCCGAAAGAGACAAAAATAAAAGCGCCCCCGCCGGAAAACCGGCAAGAGCGCTCCTTTTGTAAGTATTCTTCTGGATCCGGACGGCGTCACTCCGCCACTCGCTTTACGCCGTAAAGCTTCCGCAGGATAAATCCCCAAAAGCCCGTGCGCTTTTCCACCACGACAACCTTCATTCCGATTACCTCCTAATGCCTCAGCAGAGAGATCCCCAGGGCCACCATGATCACCGCGCAGAAAAACAGCGTCAGCCCCATGGGACAGAAACAGGAGACAGACATGCCAAGGCCGAAGCAGACTGCGCACAAGCAGCGGCTCCGGCGGTCCTTAAAGCAGGACCAATTTCCACCGGGCCTACAACAATTGGATTTTGGCATAACAACATCTCCGCTTCGCTGGGTTTACCGTTCAATACAGTATATACCGGCGGAGAAAAAGTGTTACGGCTGGTAAACGACCACAAGAGCTGTGCCGTTATGGACCCGGATCTCCGCTGGATCGGAAACCACGCTGTTGCTGACGCCCATCATCAGGCCGCCGAAGGTCAGGGTATCCCGGTTTAAGGGGTATTGGAGCCCCGTGTAGCTGACATTGCAGGAGGCTCCGCCGTAAGGAAACACCGAAACGGTGGCGCCCTGGACACCGGTCATGCGCAGGCGGCTGTCCTTCACAAGAAAAAGCTTCGTGTGCTCGTCGGCCAGGACGCCCTGAGCGCCGTGGCTCTGCAAGTAGCGCAGAACCTCGATATTGGCCAGGCTGTGGTCAAACCGGGGGCCGCCCAGGCAGCCCAGCAGCACAAAGCTTCTAAAGCCTTTGCGGATCCCCCGCATAGCGGCGTACATGGTGTCGGTAACGTCTTTTTCCACAGGAAGAGTCAGGCATTTCAAGTTTTTCGGCGGTTTTTTTGCGGCCGAGTCGAAATCTCCCACGATCAGATCGGGTACGATCTTGTAATTCAGGGCCGTCTCGTAGCCCGCATCCGCGCAGATGACGAAATAGCGCTTCGGGTCAAACTCCCGGAAAATCTGGGAGCTTGTAAGCGGCGAAGCGCCGATGATCATACATTCCTTGACATCCTTTATTTCTTGATACATGGCTGTATAGCTTTCAAAGCGGGACCGTGCTATTTTTTCCTCTTCCACGGCACGGAGAATTGCGCATCCCTTCTCCCGGTTGTGAGAGCAGGAGGCGAACTGACATTCCCCCAAATAGGGCAGAAATTCCCGGAAGCCATAGCAGAGCTGTTCCTTGTCAGTAAGCTGGTAGCGTTCGATGTCAAAGGTGGAAAAGCCGGGAGTATCGGCCAGATAGGTCCCCTCGCCAAGCTTGTAAAGCTCCACCTCCCGGGTGGTGTGACGGCCGCGGCCCAGCTTTTGGCTGATTTCCCCTGTTTTCAGAGAGAGTTCGGGAAAAAGTGCATTGAGCAGGCTGGACTTCCCCACGCCGGAATTCCCCGTGAACGCGGAAATTTTTTCGGGCAGCAGACCACGCACTGCCTCCACGCCCTCCCCGGTCAGAGAAGAAACAATATAACAAGGAATCCCTGCCAAATCGTAGGCATGTTTCAGCTCACTGCCGTCCTCCAGATCCGTCTTGGTGAGAATGAGAACGGGGTCGATTCCATGGAGCTCTGCCGCTGCAATGGTCTTGTCGATCATCAAGGGGTCGGGGTGAGGATCCCGGAGGGAGGAAACCACCAGCAGCTGATCCAGATTGGCCAGCGGAGGCCGCACCAAGAAATTTTTCCTGGGAAGGATCTCCTCCAGGGCGCCCTCTTCCTCCCCTTCTTCTATTGTGATGCGCACCCTGTCACCGGCGCAGGGGGAAATCCGTTTCCTGCGGAATTTTCCCCTGGCCTTGCAGGTATACAGGCGGCCGCCGGCCTCTACATAGTAGAAGCCGCCGACGCCTTTGCGGACAAATCCTGTCAGTTCCATAAACGTCCTTTACTCGTAATTTCCTTCGGAACCCTCTCCTCCCGCGGACGAGTTGTCGACCGGCGGGTCGGGCTCGGCAGGCGTGAAGGGAATGATCTCCCCGGGGCGGACAGACTGGGCGTCAAAGTCGAAATCGATCTGAATATACTTCTGGCCGTTCAGCTCTACCACCACCGTGTCCGTGCCGGTGTTCCCTTCAAAGGATAGCCCGTAGGTACCGCTGTAAGCAGGGTTTACGGTGGCGCTGTCCACCAGGGTCCCGTTGCGGTAAACGGTGAGGGAAATGTCCTGGTCCACGCCGCCGGGCAGGGAGACGGAGTAAGACAGGGTCTTGGAAGCGCCCTTGCCGGAGCTTATCACCAGGTCCACCGTGGTGCCCTCGGAAACCTTGCTGCCGGAAGCGGGATTGGTGCTGATGACCGTATCCTTGGGCTGATCGCTTTCGTCATCGTAAACCCTGCTGCCAACCTTCAGGCCTGCGTCCTCAAGCTTAGACGTGACGTTGTAAACCAGATCCCCCACCAGGCCGTCAGGCACATCCACCTTTTTCTTGGCAGGTCCGCTGCTGATTTTCAAGGTGATGACCGTTCCTTCGTCCACCATGGTATTGGGCGCGGGATCTGTGGTGACCACATTGCCCCGCACGATCTCGTCATGAGCCACGTTTTCAGATTTGAAGGTCAGGTTGTAACCCTTCAGGATCTCAATGGCCTCCGCCTGCGGATAATCGGTCAGGTCGGGCACCTGCACCTGTTTGATCTCGCCGTTGACAGTCAGTTCTACCTCCCGGCCTTTCTTTACCAGAATGCCGGGATTGGGGTTCTGCTTTAAGACCATGCCGCTCTCCTTATCCGGGTCGTTGCCCTCTACGGTCTTAAAGACAAAGTCGCTGCCATACTGGGACAGGACGTCCTGGTAAAGCATTCCTTCCAGCCGGGGCATCTCGATCTGTTCGTCCACCTCGGGCGTCAGCAGGGTCTCCCAGTTCTGCATCAGCCAGACGGCCCCCACCGCCAGAGAAATGATGATCACCGCGGCCACAACGCCCTTGATGACCATAGCGGCCTTGGCGCTCTTGCGGGAGCGGACATACTCTTCCTCGTATTCGTAATTGTCGTTATAGGCGGCCCGGCGGGAATTGCCCCGGGCGTCAGACTGGTAGCTGTCCACATTCCGTTCGGAGCGGTAAGTGGAAATACCCGTCTGCAGGTCGTAGTGGAACAAAGTGTTGGGATCCCTGCGGAAACGCTCCAGATCGTCCAACATTTCTCCGGCAGACTGGAACCGATCCACCGGGTTCTTTTCCATGGCGCGCATCGTAATCTGCTCCAGGCCTCTGGGAATGTTGGGATTCAGCTCACGGGGCATGACGGGCTTTGCCTGAAGCTGCATCAGCGCTACGGACACCGCGCTGTCTGCCTCAAAAGGCAGGCGGCCGGTGATCATTTCGTAGAGCATAACGCCTACAGAATAGATATCCGCCTTATCAGTGATATAATCGCCGCGGGCCTGCTCGGGAGCAATGTAATGGACAGAGCCAATGGCCTTATCCGTTATGGTGGTAGTTTCGCTCTGCAGGAAGCGGGCAATGCCGAAGTCGGCCACTTTGATGGTGCCGTTTTGCAGCAGCATGATGTTCTGGGGCTTGATGTCCCGGTGGATAATCCCTTTTTCGTGGGCATGCTCCAAAGCCATCAGGATCTGCAGGGTGAAATGAACGGCCTCGTTCCAGCGGATCGCGCCCTCCTGCTCGATATACTGCTTGAGGGTGATGCCGTCGATATATTCCATGACGATATACTGGATCTTGTCGCCGAAGCTGACATCGTACACCTTGACGATATTGGGGTGGGACAGCATGGCGATGGCCCTTGATTCGTTGCGGAAACGGCGCAGAAAATCGCTGTTGTTGGAAAACTCCTCTTTGAGCACCTTGATGGCAACCCAGCGGTCCTCCATCTGGTCGTAAGCGCGGTAGACGTAAGCCATGCCGCCCATGCCGATCAGGTCGTGGATCTCATACCTGCCGTCCAAGCGTTTTCCGATGAATTTATCTTCCATAACAGTTTACCAAACCTTTCTGTAAATTTCGCAGAAATCAGTTGTTGCAGATGACGGCCACGGTAATATTGTCGGCGCCGCCGCTCTTTACGGCATACTGGACCAGCTGCTTTGTCAGCGCCTCCCCGTTATGCCCGTACTTTTCCATATATTCCAGCAAAAGCTTTTCGTCCACGTAAGAAGTCAATCCGTCGGAACAGGCAAGGGTTATGTCGCCGGGAGAAAAGTCGAAGCAGGAGTAATCCACATGAAGCTCCTGATGGACGCCCAATACCCGGGTGATGATGTTGCGCTGGGGGTGGGTCTTTGCCTCTTCCAGGGTGATCTGTCCGATATTGACAAGGTCCTGCACATAGGAATGATCCATGGTAATCTGCTCCAGGCCCTCTTTGTTTTTCAGGTAAGCCCGGCTGTCTCCCGCGTGGACCACATGAAGAAGTCCTTTTGAAGCCACCAGAACCACCACCGTGGTGCCCATGCCCAGCAGTTCCTCTTTTTCCTGGGACATGCTGAAGACTGCGTCGTTAGCTCGGTTAACAGCATTGATCATCAGGTTCTTCAAGTCGTGGCGGCTCATGTTTTCATTGAAGCCGGAAACCAGGAATTCCTTTATTTTCTGCGCGGCCACAGAGCTGGCCACATTTCCGCCGTTGGCGCCGCCCATGCCGTCGCAGACAACGGCCCAGGCACTGCCCGGTGAAAACAAGCCGCACTCGCAGGAGTCCTCGTTCATCGGCCTAACCGCTCCTACGTCCGTGCAATAATCAACTCTCATGTCCGGTCCCTCCTTTGTGTTGCCCTTTCAGCTGCCCGCAGGAAGCCTCGATATCAGAGCCCAGCGTTCGCCGCACCGTGGCGGTGATGCCGCAGGACTCCAAGATGGAAACAAAGCGTTTTTGGCGGTCTATCCCGCTTTTTTGATAGCCCGTTCCGGTCACGTCGTTGACCGGAATCAGGTTTACATGGGCTAAAATCCCTTTCAGGCCGGCGCCCAGTTCCCGGGCGCACCAGTCCATGTCGTTTATATCACGGATCATGGCGTATTCAAAAGAAATGCGCCGTCCGGTGACATCGCTGTAATACTTGCATGCCTTCAGCAGCTCCCCCACGTTCCATCTTCGGTTCACCGGCATGGTCCGGTTCCGGATCTCATCGTTGGGGGCGTGAAGCGATACGGAAAGTGTAAGCTGAAGTTTCCGGTCGGCCAGATCGTAGATCTTGTCTACGATCCCGCAGGTGGAAAGAGAAATATGCCTCATGCCGATATTCATGCCCTCGGGGCAGGAAACCAGCGACAGAAACCGCAGGACGTTCTCGTAATTGTCCAGGGGCTCGCCCATTCCCATAAGCACCACATTGGAAATGCGGCTCCCGGAATCGAGAGAAGCTGCCTGGATCTGCGACAGAATCTCGGAGGCCTTCAGGTTTCGGGTGAAGCCGGCCTTTCCCGTAGCACAGAAGCTGCAATTCATTTTACAGCCGACCTGGGTGGAAATGCAAATAGAATTTCCGTGATGGTAGTGCATCAGCACAGATTCTACATATTCTCCATCGTTAAGGCGAAAAAGGTATTTCACCGTTCCGTCCCGAGAGACCCGCTTCAGCTCCGTCTCCGCCCAGGCGATCTCGTACCGGGCGGCAAGCTGTTCCCGCAGTTCCTTGGAGAGGTCGGACATCTGAGAAAAATCCCGGACGCCCCGGTGCAGCCATCGGAACACTTGTCCGGCTCTGTATTTCGGCAGACCCGCGTCCAGAAACTGGGCGGTCAGCTCCTCAAGAGTACTCGACTTAATATCCAGCTTTTGCAAAAACTATTCTCCCAAAACAGTTGTTCTTTCGCTTTCATGCCGTCTTCGAAACGCGGCGGCGAAAAATCCGTCGGAAGCTCCGGCAAAGGGCATCATGGTCAGGTGATGGGGCGGTTCTTCCACGCAGCGCCGGAAAGCGCCTGCTTTTGGCTCGCCAGCAGCGGTTTCCGACACTGGCAAATGTATGGTCATCGGCTCAAAGCCGTTGTTTTCACGCAAAAAACGTTCAGCCACTTCCCCATTTTCACGGGGATTCAGCGTACAAGTGGAATACACCAGCACACCGCCGGGCTTTACAAGACAGGAAGCGTTGTTCAGAATGGCGAACTGGAGCTTGGGCAGCTCCCGAAGTTCCGCAAGGCTTTTATAGCGAATCTCCGGCTTCCGGCGAATCACGCCGAAACCGGAGCAGGGCACGTCGCAGAGAACGCGGTCCATGGGTGGAAGTCCTTCCAAAGGCCGGGTGGCATCTGCCATTTCGGCGGTGATAGACTGGATCCCCAGACGCTGGGCGCCGCTTTTGACCAAATTCACCCGTCCCTTATACAGGTCCAAGGCGATGATCTGCCCTTCCCCCTTCATTCGCTGAGCAATGGTGAAGGTCTTGCCGCCCGGGGCGGCGCAGCAGTCACAGATCAACTCTCCCGGCTGGGGGTCCAGGATCTCACAAACAAATTGTGCAGAAAGGTCCTGCACATGGAAAAGGCCCTCCTGAAATTCAGGCAGTTCGGTAGGCGAACCGGCGCAGTGCAGAATGCCAGCTCCCTCCGGCCGCAAACAAGGTTCTAAAAGGGCTTCGTGGCCTTTTAGGGACTTCGCCAGACTGGAAAAAGAGGTCTTCAAGGCGTTGACACGGATATAGGTGGGCGCTTTTCCCACAAAGGAATGCAGCAGACGGAGAGTGTTTTCACGACCATAAGCGCTCTGCCACATGCGGATCAGCTCTTCCGGCACGGAATACCGCAGGCTGAGGGCCAGCACTCCATTTCCAGCCGGCAGGACCAGCTCTTCTTTTTTGCGGATCAGGTTCCGGAGCACGCCGTTGATGAATCCGGCATACTCAGCCTTACCGATGTCCTTCGCGTCGTTGACGGTTTCATTGACGACGGCCGAATCCGGCACCCGGTCCAGGTACAGAATCTGATACGCGCCGCAGCGCAGGGCCATGCGCACCTCTTTGTTCAGCTTCTTCCTAGGATCCCGCAGGCACTGGGCAATCGTCCAATCCAGGGTGGTCTGCTTTTCCAGGACCCCGTAAAAAATGGCAGCCGCCAGCGCACTGTCCCGTTTGTCCAGGCCGGCGCTCTTCAGCGCTTTGTCTATGACGAGGTTGGAATACCCCTCGTTTTTCTCCATTTGCAGCAAAGCGTTCAGCGCTGTGCTTCTAGCCGTCTGTTTCATTGCTTCTTCCTTATAGATGCTTTATTCGAACCGGGCTCCTTTTTGCAAGGGGTGGCCCAGAAGGTAATCTTTGCCGGTCATACGCTTTCCCTGCTCCGTTTGCAGCTCGGTCAGCAGCAACGCACCCTGTCCGCAATAGACCAGAAGGCCTTCTTCTGCAGCGGCAAGGGTTCCGGGCTCCCCCGTCCCCTCTCTGACGCGGGAGGCCAGGAGCTTCAGCCGGCTGCCCTCCAGGACCGCGTAGGCACAGGGCCAGGGGTTCAAACCGCGGATCCTGTCGTGCAGCTCCTTGGCGGAACACCGCCAGTCAAGGCGGGAAAGCTCTTTTGAAAGCATAGGCGCATGGGTAGCTTCTTCCTCATTTTGGGGAAGGCGTTGAAGCGTTCCCTGCTCCAAACGTTCCAGAGTCTGTCCTAAGAGCCGGGCGCCCAGCACCATCAGCCGGTCGAATAATTCTCCCGCCGTTTCCTCAGGCCCAATGGGTGTTTCAGCCTTAAGAAGGATATCACCGGTGTCCATACCCTCGGCCATATACATGGTAGTGACGCCGGAAACCGGATCGCCGTTAAGCACCGCCCACTGGATCGGGGCGGCCCCCCGATATTTTGGAAGCAGCGAACCGTGGACGTTGATACAGCCCAGCTTGGGAGTATCCAGCACAACCTTGGGCAAAAGCTTGCCGTAGGCGGCCACCACGATCAGGTCCGGGGCAAGACTTCGGATCAGTTCCTGAGCCTCTTCATTTTTCAGCGTAGCCGGCTGATAAACCGGAATGCCCTTCTGCTCGGCCAAAAGCTTTACCGGCGGGGCCTGAAGCTTGTGCCCCCGGCCCTTGGGCTTATCCGGCTGGGTGAAGACGGCGCAGACATCATCTTTCCGGTCCAGCAGCGTTTGCAGGGACGGCACCGCGAAGTCCGGCGTTCCCATAAAGATCACACGCATTTTCTCACTCCTCTTGCTGCCGAGCAGCCTGGGCCTCCAGTTCCTCGGTAGTCATCACACGCTTGGTATGGGAAGTGAACAGCACGCCGTGAAGATGGTCGATCTCGTGACAGAACGCCCGGGCACAAAGTTCTTCCCCGGTAATCTCGAACCATTTTCCGTTGCGGTCCTGGGCCTTGACGGTCACCTTCATGGGCCGGGTGACCTCGCCCCAACGGTCCGGGTAGGACAGGCAGCCTTCCAGGCCCGTCTGCTCCCCTTCCGTTTTGATGATTTCGGGATTCACAAGCTCAATGGGGCCCTCGCCCACGTCCACCACACAGACACGCCGGAGCACGCCTACCTGAGGGGCCGCAAGGCCCGCGCCGTTGGCGTCCGCCAGGGTCTCCACCATATCGTCCAGCAGCTGATGGAGCCGGACGTCAAAAGCTTCCACTGTCCGGCACTCCTTGTTCAGCACCTCGTCGCCAAATTTTACGATATTTCGAATCGCCATATTCTCTCTTCCTTTCTCACAAGATCCGGTAAGGGTTGGGATCCGCGTAGGCGGTCACATTCTGAAACTCCCGAAGCCCTGCAAAAGCGCTGAGCAGCCGGGCGGTCATTTCCCGCAGCCGTCCGCTGTTCCGGCACTTGACAATCAGTTTATAACGGTATTTGCCGCCCACCTTGGCCACGGCAGCCGGCGAGGGCCGCAGCACCCGAAGGGGCAGCTCGGCGTATTCCTCGGCAGCCATCTGGCTGAGCATCTGCAAAAAGACAGCGGCGCCCTTTTGGGCGGCGGATTCCTTTTCGCTTACAAACCCCACCAACAACAGGTCCGCAAAGGGCGGGTAGAGCATGGCTTGGCGGTAAGCGGCCTCCTGAGCGTAAAAACCGAAGTAGTCCTGTTTTGCGGCGAAATGCAATACTGGGTTTTCCGGGGACCAGGTCTGAATAATGGCAGTTCCCGGGAATTTGCCCCGTCCCGCCCGGCCCACCACTTGAGTGAGCAGATCGAAAGTACGCTCGTTACTGCGGAAATCGTCGCTGAACAGGGATTGGTCGGCGGAAAGGACGCCCACCAGGGTGACATTTTCAAAATTGAGCCCCTTCGCCACCATTTGCGTGCCCACCATCACGTCATACTCCCCCCTGGCAAACTGGTCCAGTTTTTGTTCCAGGGAATAACGGGCGGCCACAGAATCGGTATCGACCCGCAGGATCCGGGCTTCGGGCAGCAGCTCCCGGAGCTGCTCCTCCGCCTTTTGCGTGCCCAAGCCCCGAAAGGCCACGGAATCGCTGCCGCAGGAGGGGCACTTGACGCTGTAAGGCACCGAGTAACCGCAGTAATGGCACATCAGCCGGTGGTTGGCGCTGTGGTAGGTCAAGGAAATGCTGCAATTGGGACAGCTCACCACTTCGTGACAGGAACCGCAGGAGGCAAAGGTGTGATATCCCCGCCGGTTCAGCAGCACGATGGACTGTCTGCCCTGCCGGTAATTCTCTGCCAGGGCCTGAGCCAAAGTGTTCCCAACGGCATAGTCGCTGCCGGGCACACTGTCCAGATTCATGTCCACCAGCTCTACGTCGGGCATTTGCGCGGGACCGAAACGGTCCTCCAATTTATAAAAACCATACTTTCCGTCCATGGCCATGCGGCAGGACTCTACCGAAGGCGTGGCGGAGGAAAGCAGACAGAAAGCGTTGTTTTTCCAGCAGCGCCAGCGGGCGACTTCCCGGGCGTCGTACCGGGGGCTGGATTCGGATTTATAGGTGTGCTCCTGCTCCTCGTCGATGACAATGAGGCCCAGGTCCTGCACCGGCGCGAACACCGCAGAACGGGTGCCCACCACGATCCTAGCCTGGCCGCGCTGCACCCGCTTCCATTCGTCCATGCGCTCCCCCAGAGAGAGGCCGCTGTGGAAAACGGCGATCACATCGCCGAAGATCTGCCGGAAACGGCGGATTGTCTGAGCAGTCAGGGAGATCTCCGGCACCATGACAATGACGCCCTTCCCAGCCTTGGAAACATGCTCGATCAGCTTGAGAAAAACGGAAGTCTTTCCGCTGCCGGTCACGCCGTAGAGCAGTGCGCAACGCTTGCCGCCCGGGTTGCCGTAATCGGCAGAAAGGCCGTCGAAAGCCTTTTGCTGGGAAGGCGAAAGCGTAATGGTCTGCGGTTTTTCCATGCCATCGTCAAAAAACTCCGGTCTGCGGTAGACCTCATACTCGAAGATCTCGGCGGCGCCTTTGTCCGCCAGGGCCTTGATCACCGAAGAGGAAGCGCCCGTAAAATAGCACAGCTCTTTTTCAGAGGCCTCCCCCGCGTCCAGCAAGACCTGGTAAACGTCCCGCTGCCGGGGAGTAAGTTTTCCTGAAAAATCCGGAATGGGACGCAGCATTTTGGAAAAAGCGTCCTTCATGCGGCTGGCAGCCACATTGACCTTACAGACAACCCCGCGCTCCAACAGGGAACGAAACTCGGAAGAGGTCTCCAAGAGGCCCAAATTTCGGGAAAGGTCCTCGGCGGCAACAGACTTCCCCGCATTGCGCAGAAACAGGATCAGCTGCCACTGAACGTCGGAATAGCACTCCCGGTCAAAATCTTTGAAATCGGGACTGAGGACATAGCTCTCCTTCAGCCGGAACTGGAGGCCTGTGGGGATCATCAGCTTGACAGCCTCGAACAGCGTGCAGTAGTAACGCTCCTTCACCCACCCGGCAAGCTCCAGCATTTCCGCAGAAAGCAGCGGCTCTTTATCCAGGACGGAACGAACCTCCTTGACGCCTGGCGCAGCTTCTCCGGAAAGGGAAAAGACCACGCCCACCCGCTCGCGGTTGCCGGCGCCGAAAGGCACCGATACCCTGACGCCGGGCCGGACCACGCCTTGCAGAGGCTCCGGCACCTTATAAGTGAACAGCTTATCAAAATGATAAACTGCGTTTTCTACCGCAACCTGCACGAACAGGGGATCATTCATCAGCCTCAAAGGGGTTGGGCTCCAGGATCTTGTAGCGGTTCTGGACGAAGTCCCGCACGGCCATGTCTACTGGCTTGTCAGTGAGGACCTCGCCCTCCTCCTCGGCCCGCTCGGCGATCTGCCTGGCCCGCTTGGCCACTGCAATCACCAGGGAATACGCACTTTGATGGGGCGTGCGGATCATGTTTTCAGAAGGTTTCAGCATTGGATAACACCCTTTCAATAGAATCTGCATTTCTGCTGTATTTTAATTTCTCGGCCCGCAGGATCGCCTGGATTTCTTCCACGGCGTCCTCCAGACGGTCGTTGAAAACCACGTAATCGTAATCCTTCGCGCAGGGGATCTCCTTCCGGGCGGTAATGAGCCGCTTCCTCACGGTGGCGTCGTCTTCTGTGCCCCGGCCCCGAAGGCGCTTTTCGAGCACTTCCAGAGAAGGCGGCAGAATGAAAATGGAGACGCATTCCGGCATCAGCTTTTTAATCTGCGCCCCGCCCTGGACCTCGATTTCCAGCACCACGTCCCTGCCTTCGCTGGTCCAGGCCTCCACGGGTTCCCGGGGAGTGCCGTAGTAGTTTCCAATATACTCGGCGTGCTCCAGCATTTTTCCCTCTTTGATCAGGGCTTCGAACTCTTCCCGGCTGATAAAGAAGTACTGTTCGCCGTGCTTCTCACCTGGCCGGGGACTGCGGGTGGTAGCGGAAACCGAAAGCCGCAGGTTGTCGTCACGGGC
>CAZBDS010000005.1:0-12823 GCA_964490735.1 uncultured Acutalibacter sp.
TCGAAGGAAAGGTTCAGCTTGTTGCCGTATTCCGCCGCCCAGCATCCGGTGCAGTGGAGATTGCAGGCGCTGGTGGGGTCCAGAAGAATGGCCCAGGGAATATTGCAGTTATACTTTTCCCGCATTTCCTCCTGACGGGGCCAGCCGATAATATTGGCGTTGAGGAAAAAATTCTCAAAGGTGGTTTTAAGCACTTCCCGGTCCACGTCCCGGAACAGGTTCATGATCAAGCGGTACATGTTGTTTTCTGGATCTTCGATGACAGAGCGGACCACAGCCCGCTGCACGGGGAAGCTCTCGGGGCCGTCACCGGCCAGCTTGTCCACCCAGTCCATCAGCTTGGGCAGATTTTTCTCGGGGTCCTTCTCAATGTAACCAAAGGCGGTTTTCAGTCCAAAAGCGGTAATTTTCGGAATCATGCAAATCCTCCTAACAAAATCTGTGCATCTGCTTTCCGATAAAATACGACTTTTTTCCCAAAAAAGCAATTTACAGCTTCGGCCGGGTGAATAAAAATTTTTCACCCGGCCGAAGCTGTAAAATTTTTGATCAAATAGAATAATTTGTCAGGAATTCTCTTTGCCAATGCGTTTGCAGGCCGAAAGAATATTTCCCTGAATTACCAGCGAAAGGCGGTCGACAAGGGCTGTGGGGTCACCTTTCATATCGCCTCGGATCCAGTCCAGCATTAAGCCCACGAAAGCATATTTATAAACATGGGCAATAAATTCCTTGTCTTCCTGGCGGATCGAAATCCCCTTTGCCTGTTCCTCCACCACGCCGATCAACAGGTCGTAGACCAGCTTGTACAGATAGTTTTCGATCTGTTCGCGGCTTACCGAATGGTAAACGTTCATAATGAAGGGCTTGTTTTCCCGCACGGTATTGAAAATCTGCAGGGCGCCTTCCTGCCAGGTATCATAGGTCTTTTTCCCTTGCAGCGCTTTCCGAGCCTCTTCCTCGAACGTCCACTCCAACAATTCAAAAATGTCCTGAAAATGGTAGTAGAAAGTCATGCGGCTGACGCCGCAGTTCTCGGCGATATCGTTTACGGTGATTTTATTGAGGGGCTTTTTTGACAAAAGCTGTTTAAGCGATTCTCCCAGCGCCCGCTTGGTGATCTGCGACACAGCTCCACCGCCTTTCCCAATCCAGATAGTTTCCTTTATTTTACAGGAAAAGCAATGTTCCGTCAACCCCGCGGAGCCCCTGCAAAAGCGCGCTTGAACGCCTTTTTCCCCGGCGTAGGGCGGCAAAAGGGGAAAGGGATTCGCCCCTCTTTCAGCGCGAACCCGTTTTCGCGTTAAACTCCCGGACGGCATCTGCCATGGCCCGCACATTTTCCACCGGGGTGTGATAGAACATGTAATCACTGGCGCCCAAAATGTGCTTGCGGCCCATTTTTTTCGCCGCTTCCAGAATATGCATGCTCTGTTCCCAAATTTCCTCGGGCGTGCATTCCAGCAGCCGATCCAGGCCGATATTTCCCCTGGTGCAGATCTCGGGATCCAGTTTGGAGAAAGCGTCCTCAATGCTTTTTACATTGCCCACCGGCGCTTCGGACAGCGTTTCAAACAGATCGATCCCCATTTGGTTGTAATATCCTTTGGACAGCATCGGCTCGATGGGGGAGCAGATATGGGTGTAGACCAGCAGTCCGTTCTGATGGGCCATCTGTGTGATGATTTTGGAATACGGCACCAGGAAGTCTTCGTAATACTGAGGGGAGATCATCTCTGAACCCGGCCCGCCCAAAAAGACAAAGTCCGCGCCTCCGGCGGCTACCGCGGGCAGAAGCTTTTCGTCAAGCTTCAATATCTTGTCCATCAGCCGGCGGCAGATCTCGGGGCACGTCAAGGCGAATACCGCCGTATCCATGGTGTTGGGAAAACAGAGGAGCTCGTAGGGCTGCATGGACCACTGGATATCCATGGCCTGGTCTTCCCCAATCACTTTCCGCATTTCGCGGATAGAGCTGCTGATTGCGGAAAAGTCGCTTTCCTCCAGCAGTTCGTCCAGGTAATATTCCAGAATATCCAGTTCGTCTTCTTCGGTGATCAGGTACTTTGTGCAACAGCCGCCCTTCCATTCGTCTTCGATGGAGGTGGAAGTAAGATTGCCTTTGGGAGTGCAGAACGTGGTTTTCGCAAACTTCCGGTTCTCCTTGGGGTCGAACCACTGCTCGCTTTCATAATGGACGCTGGGGGCAAACTGGGAAAGATCCGGCAGGCCAAAATTATAAAGGGGAACCACATCGAACATTTCCCAGGCATGGCGGGTATCCTCTATGGTGGTGTCGCCGATCCAGGTTTTCCGGGCAATTTTGGTGTCGAACCCGGCCCCGGCGCCGATCTGCGGGGAGCAGATAAATTGTTCTCCGCCGTTTTTTACATATGAAATCAGTTGTTCTCTGGCAGTCATGGCACTTTTCTCCTAACAGGACGCGTTGTGGCGGTCTACAATTTCACCTACATATTTGATTCGGTCAATATTGCCGGTGGAGGACATTTCGTCGGAAATGCCCAAAATCAATTTGCCGGCAAACAATTCGATCAGCCGTTCTGTCTGTTCCTTGAGCATTTCCAAAGGGTAGGTTTCGTCGAACAATACGGCGGCGATTCCGTCAACCAGGCCCACCTGGTCCCCAAACGCCGACTTGATCTCCTCCAAAGTTACGTCGCCCTGGGGCTTGGGCGTTACCGCCTCAATGGCGTCCAGCCCGGTTTCCTTGGCATAGGGCAGGATCGCCTTGGTGTCCCCGTCCCAATGGGCAAACGTGAAATAGCTTTTATCCGGCTGATGGAGCAGCTCGTTCCGGTGCTGGTATTCCGGCAGGACATATTTTTCAAACAGGGACGGCGGCAGGGTGGCGCAGTGCACGTTATCCCCGAAATTGATCCATTCAAAACAGCTGGACCGGATCATTTTGATAAAGCGGTCGTGGTTTGCCCGCCTTACCTTAAAATACTCCTCACAGACGTCGGGCATATCCATCAAAGCGAAAATTCCGTTCTCAATGCCCATGGTGTCGTTGAACAGGGACTGGACGCTGACCCGGGGGAAGTAGATAGAACCCAGGCCGTTTTCTCCCCAGATCTTATAAACTGCGTCGTAGTTTTCCTGGGAGAACTCGTAATCCTGGTTGGCCTCAATGTACATTTGGACTTCCATGTCCTCTTTTGTCTCGACCCACCATTTTTCAAAATATTCCCCGTAATTCGAGGTATTGCGGCGCAGCACCGCGTCGATGGTCCCCGCGGGAGTTTCGATGACGTGGCGGGTCCTCAGCTCGTCGATGGGCTGAGAGTACCGCTTGATGGAGGAGGGCTCAATCACCTTGACTGCGGCGTTATAGTCGTAGATCCGGTTGGAACAGCCTAGGGCTTCATACAGCTCCCGAATGCTCATGCCGGTATAGGGGGCGGGGAGAGGCTCTTTTCTGAATTTCCGGTCTTCGTACCAGCAGATAATGCGGGGCTGCCAAAGCACTTTGCCGCCGGCTTGGCCGCGGATAATGGCACGGTTTAAGTCGATGTGATTTTTCATGGAAGGTTTCCTTCTTTCCTAAAAGAAATCAATATCGTTCTGAGCGGAAGGCCCACTCAGCGAACTGCCTGCTAAAGGGCCCGGACCGAATGGTGTTCCACCAAAGCGGGGCGCATTGCCTGGTGCAGCTCCGGCGCCGGCCCTTCCTTTGTAATCAAATGGCGGAGAATGCTGCCCGCGGCTTCCCCCATGTTATAGGAGTCCTGGTCAATATAGGTAAAGAAATTGAAAGAAGATTCATAGGGGCCGGGGCTGTCAAAGCAGATGATGGAAACGTCCTCGGGCACCCGGATATCATGCTTTTGCAGCAGCTCCAGCAAATCGACGGCACAGCCGCAGTTTGACGTGAGCACGGCGGTGAGCTGGCCCGACGTGATATCTTCCAGCAAACGGGATTGACTGGGCTGTGAAAGTTCTCCAAACAGGTTTTCATAAGCGCGCGCAGGAAGACTGAGCCTGTTCATGGCTGCCAGATATCCGGTATAGCGAAAGCCGGTTACCTGTTCCTGAAAGGAAATAGGGCTGGCATAGCCGATTTTCGTATGGCCTTTCCGGGCCAAATAGTTTACCGCAATTTCGGAACCGGTTTGATTCTCACAGGTGACGTACGGGCAGTTCAAGTTCTGAAAAATGCGGTCCAGCAGTACAAACGGATACTGCTCCAAATGCATTTGAAGAACGGTGTCGCTGTAAAATTCGAAATCGTTTGGAAAAAGCAGGACGCCGTCATAATGGCTGCGGTTTTGGTAAATATGGCGCAGAACGTACTCTTCCATTTGAGTGGAGGGTGAATTGAAAATATGTACCAGGAACTTGGGGAAAGGCAGGGCATGGTTGATCCCCCGGATCAGCTTGGTTCCATGGCTGTCTTCCAAACTGGGAAACAGCACGCCCACAAGGTAAGGCTTTGCCCCATCGCCCGTTTTGCCTGCCTGCACAGGGCGGTCCTGTATGGCTGTGACAAAGGAGCCCTTTCCCTGCACGCGGTAGATATATCCGCTTAATGCAAGCTCTGTCAAAGCTTTTGTGGCGGTGATCCTGCTGACATTGTACATGCGGCTCAATTCGTTTTCACTGGGAACACGCTGATGCTCCTTCAGCGAGCCGTTTTCGATCTGACGGAAAATGTCTTCCTGGATCTGTTCGTATAAAGGCTTGTCGCCGTTGTCTCTGGAATAACCGGGCATGTGGGGGAACCTCCCATGTTGATATAGCTGCAATATAACAAGTAAATGGGTCAAAAATGAGAAAATAGGCCCTTTCTTGTGATTTGGCTGTAACCGGATAAGCATATTTTATAAAATGTAGATCAAAAGCACAATTATCGTAAATCTTAGCAGGAATAGCGCAAAGCGTCAATGGGCAATATGCATATATATATATATATATAGCTGTAAAATTGTTACAAAGATATAGTTGATATATTGTTGATGTGTTTACATCTTGGGGAAGTTGGAATACAATGTGAGGTATCACAGATACAAAAATTGGCGCATAGAGACAAAATTTGAATTACACGCGGGCGCATTTGACCCTTTGCGGGGAATATGCGTCACAGGAAAAGGGGGATACCATGGAGGCAAAGCAAACTGTAAAACAGGCAAAAACCCGGCGCAGCTTTGGCGCATGGCTGAAGTATCAGCTCGTGGATTGGAAAAAGGCCCTAAAGCGGGATTACGACGTTTACTTACTGATCCTTCCCGTCATTGCCTATTTCGTAATTTTCTGCTATGTGCCCATGTACGGCATTCAGATCGCCTTTAAGAACTATTCTCCGGCCCAGGGCTTTGCCGACAGCCCCTGGGTGGGCCTAACGCATTTAACGCGCTTTATCAATTCCCTGTATTTCGGGCGTGTGATCAAGAACACCCTGATCATGTCGGTGTACAGCCTTCTGCTTACCATACCCGCTCCCGTAATTCTGGCGCTTCTGTTCAATGAGATCCGCACCAGAAAGCTGAAGGTGACCATGCAGGCCATTTCCTACGCGCCGAACTTTATCTCCACCGTGGTTATGGTCAGCATGATCGTGATGTTCCTCACCCCCCAGACCGGATTTTTGGATTCCATTCTGCGCGTTTTCGGTTACGGCGCGGATAAAAGCATTCTCGGCCAGCCCAATGCGTTCTATCACATCTACGTCTGGTCGGGAGTCTGGCAGACCATGGGCTGGAGCTCGGTAATCTACTCTGCGGCCATCGAGGGCGTTCCCGCCGACATGTACGAGGCGGCTTCCCTGGACGGCGCCAGTAAGATCAAGCAGATCTGGTATGTCACTTTGCCCACCATTTCGCCCACCATCATCATTCTGGCGATCATGGCTATCGGCAATGTGCTGAACATCGGCTACGAAAAGGTGTTCCTCATGCAGACCACCTCCAACCTGTCCACTTCGGAGGTCATTTCCACCTACGTGTACAAGTCCGGCCTGCAGCAGGCCCAGTACAGCTTTTCCACCATGGTGGGCCTGTTCAATAATGTGATCAACTTCGTTGTGCTGATCGCGGCAAACTCGATTGCGAAGCGCGTCAGCGAGACGTCGCTTTGGTAAAGGGGAGGGGAGAGCATTATGAGCAAAACGAATATCAAGCTTTCTGCCGGTGACCGGATTTTCCGGTGGGTCTCGCTCCTTGTGCTGGCGGTGATCATGGTTGCCATCTTCTATCCCATCTGGTTCGTCCTGATAGCGTCCTTTACAAACCCCCTGGAGCTTTACCAGAACCCCTTCCTGATTATTCCCAAGCAGGTTACCTTTGAAAGCTATAAGCTGGTGTTCCGGGACAAGGACTTTTTCACAGGCTTTACAAACTCTGTCCTGTATACCCTGGTGGGAACGGCCCTGAACGTGGCCATGAACATCTGCGGCGCCTACCCGCTGTCAAAACGCAATTTCAAGGGGAAATCTTTCCTCACCCTGATGTTTACCTTCACCATGTTCTTCAGCGGCGGCCTGATCCCCCTTTATTTGGTAGTGGACGGCCTGGGGCTGCGGAACACTTTCTGGGCCATCATCATTCCTTCCGCTGTCAGCATGTATAACATTATTATCATGCGCACCTATTTCCAGTCCCGGATCCCTCCGGAGCTGGAGGACGCGGCCAAGGTGGACGGCTGCACCAACTTCCGTTTGCTGCTGCAGGTCGTGCTGCCCCTTTCCATTCCCATCATCGCCGTAATTGCCCTGTACTACGGCGTGGGACGCTGGAACGATTATTTCTCTGCCATGATCTACATAACGGACCGCAAGCTGTATCCCTTGCAGCTGGTCCTGCGGGAGATCCTGCTGCAAAACCAGGCTTCGGATATGATGGATATCGTGACGGATTCCGGTTACTCGGACCGTATGATGGCACGTATGGGGTTAAAATATGCTGTTATCGTCATTTCTACCGTCCCGATCTTCGTCGTCTACCCCTTGGTCCAGAAGTTCTTCTCCAAGGGCGTTATGATCGGCGCGATCAAGGGCTGATGCAGACTCATTCGGATTCCGCTTGCGGTAGATCCGTTTGAAATAAAAATTTGGAGGATCCAAATATGAAAAAACGAATACTAGCAATCTTGTTGGCAGCCGTTATGGTCATGACCGTTTTGGCCGGCTGCGGAAACAACGCCTCTCAGACGTCGAGCGGCACCAACACTCCCGCCTCCTCGACGGGGACCAGTTCGGGAGGGGAGCCCGCCCCGGCGCCTGCCGGCGCCACGGAATTTGACATTGCCTGCGTTGCCGCGGGCGATGTGAACCCCCCGATGAACGAGTGGTGGATCTGGGAAGAGTATGAGAACATGACCGGAATCCACATCAACTGGCAGGAGATCCCCAGCACCGCTGTGGCGGAGCAGAAGAACCTGCTGATGGCCTCCGCGGACAAGCCCGACGCTTTCTGGCAGATCGGCTTTACCACCGACGAGCTGAACCGCTACGGCAGCGAAGGTTCTGTTGTGAACATTGCCCCCTACCTGGAAGAGTACATGCCCAATGTCAATGCGCTGCTGGAAGAGATTTCTGGCGCCAGGGCTGCTGTTACCATGCCCGACGGCGGCATTTATTCCGTGCCCTGGTTCATGACCGACCTTCCTCAGATGAACATTCGTTATCTGATCAACAAGAACTGGCTGAAGAGAGTGGGCAAGGAAGTTCCCACCACCATCGATGAGCTCAGCGACGTTTTTGCGGCCTTTAAGGCTGAGGACGCCAACGGCAACGGCAATCCCGACGACGAGTATCCCATCTATTATTATCAGGACGGCATCGCCATGCTGGAGCAGCAGCTCTGCGGCAGCTATGGCATCGGCGACCACGGCCTGAAGCCCATTGGTGAGCGCTACTACATCGACGACAACGATCAGGTGCAGTTCCTGTACACCTCTGACGGCATGAAGCAGATCTGGCAGCAGTTTGCCGACTGGTGGTCCAAGGGCTATATGCACCCCGAGACCTTCGGCACCGTTGCCTATGAGAACTGGGTTACCGACGGCCAGGTGAACGACGTTGTCGGTATGTACAGCTGGGTTACTGCTAACTACCTGTACTCCACCGCTATCGAGGACTACGCTCCCGTTTCCGCTCTGGTTGGTCCCAGCGGCGAGAAGCCCGTGCAGTCCTGGTGCGACTTCCCCGTCCGCGGCACCTCCGCCTTTACCGTTACCGACGCCTGCGAAGATCCCGCTACCCTGCTGAAGTGGGCGGATTACTTCTACGGCGAGGAAGGTATTGAGTTCAGCGCTTTCGGTAAAGAGGGCGTTACCTACAATCTGGACGAAGACGGCAAGATCCGCTATATCGACGAGATCAACAACTACGAGGGCGGCCCCCAGCTGGGCGCTTTCCAGTACGGCCTGTTCGTTTACGGCGGCTCCCTGCCCACCCTGTATGTGGACAGCGAACCCATGGAGATTGCCAGAAGGCAGGACGGCGACGAGAACAGCAGCTTTGAGAGACTGTCTGTCTACGCCGAAGAGTCTGAGGAATACAAGCCTGACCTGATGCCCGGCCTGGTTCCCACCATCGATGAGTCTACCGAGGTCAACGCGATGGTTACGGATATCGACACCTTCATCAAAGAAGCCCGCGCCAACTTTGTTACCGGCGTTTGGAACTTTGATTCCGATTGGGAGAGCTTCCAGTCTCAGCTGGATGGCCTTGGCGTTTCCCGCTATGTTGAGATCAAGCAGGCTCAGTACGACCGCTATAAGGAAGCTAACGCCTAAATAGTTTCTTACCCGCCAATTGACAAGATGCTGATAAAGCTTTATAGTTTTATCAGCATTTTGTTCTTTCCGGCCGATCGATCTATAACTTAAAATACAAAAGGAAGTGTCCGCATGAGCGTTCTCGCAGCAAAATTTACCCGTTTGAAACGGTCCCTGGGAGGCAACCGGGAAAAAACCGGTTTTGAGTTCACCTTTGGAATGCCAAAGGAAGAGCAAGTCTACCTTACGCCGTTAAACCCGGCGGCTACCCGGATCCTCGGCGAACTGGAATTCGCCATTCGGCTTTCCGGGGCAGAGGGGAAAAAGTATGACGGCCTTCTGGAGGAGACTCTGGATTACCTTCTCTCCGCGCAAAAGGAAGACGGTACCCTGACCAACACCCACTGCGCCAAAGCAGAGGAAATGCTGGGCCCCATGGGAAAGGACGCCAAGGAATATCAGCTGATCCTGGCGGCCCACGCCCACATCGACATGAACTGGATGTGGAGCTTTAACGAAACCGTGGCCATAACCCTGGCCACCTTCCGCACCATGCTGAACCTTATGGATCAGTACCCCGATTTCTGCTTCTCCCAGTCTCAGGCCAGCGTGTACAAGATCGTGGAGGAATACGACCCGGATCTGATGGAGCGGATCAAGGCCCGGATCGCCGAGGGCCGCTGGGAAGTGACCGCCACCGGCTGGGTGGAGACGGACAAGAATATGCCCAACACCGAATCCCTGCTGCGGCATATCCAAGAGACCCGGGAATATCTCAGCGAAAAGTGGGGCGTTAAGGATTTTGCCATCGACTTTTCCCCGGATACCTTCGGCCACAACGGCAATGTTCCCGAGATTGACAGTTTTGGCGACGTCCGGTATTTCTACCACTGCCGGGCCCTGGACGGCGACTATGTCCTGTACCGCTATCGGGCCCCTTCCGGCAGGGAAGTGCTGGCCTATCGGGAGCCTTACTGGTACAACAGCGCCATTACGCCCCATATCGGCCCCGGCCTGATCGACCTGTCCCGGCGTTCCGGCGGTTTGAAAACCGGCCTTATTGTGTACGGCGTGGGCGACCACGGCGGCGGCCCCACCCGCCGGGATATAGAGCGGGCCATGGACATGATGAACTGGCCCATTTATCCCCGCATCAAATTCGGCACCCTGCTGGAGTTCTTTAAGGCTGCGGAATCCGTCCGGGAAAAGCTGCCGGTGGTGGATCACGAGCTGCAATACTTCGCGCAGGGCTGCTACACCACCCAAAGCCGCATCAAGCGGGGCAACCGCCGTCTGGAGGCCTCTCTCTGCGACGCTGAGAGCTTTGCTTCCCTGGCAAACGGCCTGACCTCTTTTGAATTCCGGAAGGATTCCTTCCGGAAAGCCTGGCAGGACGTGCTGTTTACCCACTTCCACGATATCATTACCGGCTCCTGCGTCCAGGATACCCGGGAGCACGCCATGGGCCTTTATCAGACCTCTATGGCCGCGGCCAGCACCCAGGCCCAGAACGCCCTGCGGGTTATTTCCGAAAACATCGATACTTCTTCCATTCCCGTGGACATTGACGCCTATAACACCCAATCTGAAGGTGCGGGCGTCGGCTATGGCCTGGAGAACTTTGTGGGTGTGCCCAGTCCGGAGCGGGGCAGCGGCAAAACCAGGATTTTCCACATTTTTAATCCCCTGGCGCAGGCCCGCACCGAAATGGTGGAGCTGACCGTTTGGGACTGGGTCGGCGACCTGCGGGAGATTCAGATGAAGAACGCCAAAGGCGAGGCCCTTCCCTTCCAGCTTCTGGACAGCAAATTGGAAAAGTATTGGGATCATCAGTACTTCCGGATCTTGACGGAGGTCACGGTTCCCGGCTGGGGCTATACCACCGTGGTGCTGTCAGAGGCCGAGCCGGAGGAATATCGGTTCTATTATCATCCCTTTGTCCGCACTTCTCCCGTTTACCCGGATTATGTCCTGGAAAATGAACTGGTATCGGTTCGGATCAACTCCCATGACGGCCGCATCGCCTCCATTCTGGACAAAAAGACTGGCACAGAGCTGATCGAGGCGGGCAAATCCGCGGGCCTTACCTGCATTGAAACCGAATGCGCCACTTCCAGCGCCTGGAATATCGGGCGGCATCTGTCGGAGACCCCGGTGGACCGGTGCCTGCGGGTAGAACAGCTGTCGGACGGGCAGCTGCGGCAGGCCGTTAAGGTTTCTTATACGGTGATGAATTCCACCGCGGAAGTAACTTACAGCCTGGACCGGAACCAGCGGGGCGTTCAGGTTGACCTGAAAGTGGACTGGAAGGAAATTGGCGGCCAGACGATCCCGGTTCTGGATTACCGCCTGCCCTTGGCCTATGAGGCGAAAGATTACCTCTATGACATTCCCGCCGGTTCCATTGTCCGCCACGACGAGCCGGACGACGTCCCCGCCCTCCAATATGGCGCGGCAATCAATGAAAAAGGCGCCTCCGCCGTTTTGGTCAGTGACAGCAAATATGGTTATCGGGGCCGGGACAACGCCTTGGCCTTAACGCTGATCAACTCCTCCACAGGCCCTGATCCCTATCCGGAGCGGGGGATTCATCACGTGAAGCTGTTCGCGGGCGTTACCGACGGCTGCCCCAAGGAAACCGAGGAGCTGGCCACCCGCTTTAACCATCCCCTGGCCTATCAGGCGGGCAACTGCCGTAAGGGCGCCTTGCCCCTGGAAATGGGCGCAATGACCTTGGAGGCCAAGACCAGCGTGATTTCCGCGGTTACCATGGCGGACGACGGCGCTGTGATCGTGCGCCTCTATGAGACCTGCGGCAAGGACGACGCCGTTACCCTGCACTTTAGCACGGCAGTGAAAGATGCGGTCTCCGTCGATCTTCTGGAGCGGAGCAACGGCAGGGGAGTGCAGGTAAAGGGCGGCGATGTGTCCTTCACCGTCCCCGCAAGCTCTCTGTTTGAACTGAAAGTCCGGCGATAAAGGGAAAACATGCTGGTTCCCCGGCAGTGAGCGGTTGAGAGCAGACCGCATCTGCAAAAGTTAACATTCTATTCATTGACTGTACGGTCTATTTTTGATTATAATAGACCGTGCAGTCAATTTTTTTGGAGGGAAACTATGAAGCAGCAAGAAAAAACCCAACGGACCCAGGAACGCATTTTGGCCGCAGCCCTTGTGGAATTTGGAGAGAAAGGATATGAAGCGGCTTCCATCAACGCAATTTGCGCCGAAAGCGAGATCCCAAAGGGATTGCTGTACCACAATTTCAAAAGCAAAGACGATCTGTATCTCCAGTGCGTTAAGCTTTGTTACAACGAAATGACGGAATACCTCAGTTCCAAGGAGCCTGTCTGTCACAATGCTCAAGAGGATACGAAGCTGCTGTTGGCATTGCGGCAGCGGTTTTTTTCGGATCACCCGTACCACGCCAATTTGTTTTTCCGCGCCCTTCTGCAACCGCCCAAGCATTTATTGCCTCAGCTCAAAGAAGTACGCAGAGAGTATGACTCTTTTTGTTATACGCACTATCGGAATACTTTGGCTAGCCTTTCTTTGCGGGACGGAGTTACGGAAGAAATGGCCTTGGAATATTTCACGATCTTTATGGAAATGTTCAACGGATATTTTCAAAGCAAGGCTGACCCAGGCGGCGATTACAGCGCCTTGCTGGAAGCTCACGAGGAAAAGCTGTTTGAAATTCTTGATATGATGCTTTACGGCATTGTAAAGCAAAACTGAACTGAAAGGGCAGGCAGATAAAAATGATACTGATGTTGCTCAGACTTTGTCTCACGATTGGAATCGCTTTCCTGGCGGGTAAACTGGTCGCCAAAATCAAGCTTCCCTCCATTTTGGGGTGGCTGATTGCCGGAATGGTGCTGGGACCCCATGCGGTTTCCCTCGTCAGCCAAGAGATTTTAGACGCCCCGTGGTATCAAATTGTCGTTCACATTCTGGAGTGCGGGGTGGGCCTGATGATCGGCACGGAACTGGTATGGCGGAAGCTCAAGCGTTCTGGACGGGCTATCATCGTTACAACGCTTACCCAGTCCTTGGGGACTTTCCTGGTTGTATCTCTGGTGTTCGG